>NZ_JBEAHA010000017.1:0-64871 GCF_040061975.1 Klebsiella sp. GG_Kp146 | reverse complement strand
CGCCGTAAGAGACATAACGCAGAAAATTAACCGGGAGCGCAATCTGCCCGGAATTGACATAACGCAGACGATTAGCCGGGAGCGCAAACTACGCTGAAGCCACAGATAACATAAAAAACCACACGGCAGCGCTTCCCCTCCCCCTGGCCCTCTCCCGGAGGGAGAGGGAACCGTCCGGGGTCGCTTCCGCTATCCTCCCCTACTTCGCCAGGCTGGCAAAGCGGGCGAAGACCGCATCAAAAATCCCCAAGCCCTGCGCCACCTGCTCAGCAGTAATGGTGCACGGCGGTACCACATGAATGCGGTTCTCCACCACAAAGGCCAGCAGCCCGGCTTCGGTCAGGGCCCCTTTGATCGCGGCCATGTCGGCGGCGGTCAACGGCGTTTTTTGTTCACGGCTGCTCACCAGCTCCAGCGCCTGGAACAGGCCGCGACCGCGCACCTCGCCGATAATGGCGTGCTTCTCCGCCAGCGCCTCGAGACCGGGGCGCAGCACCTCGTTGCCGATATAGGCCGCGTTCTCAACCACCTTCTCCTCTTTCATCGCGTCGATGGTGGCGACAATCGCCGCCATCGCCAGCGGATGGCCGGAGTAGGTCAGCCCCCCGGCAAAGAAGTGATCGTCAAAATAGCGGGCAATCGGCTCGCTAATCAGCACCCCGCCCGCCGGCACGTAGCCGGCGTTAACCCCCTTGGCAAAGGTCACCAGATCCGGCACCACGCCATCCTGTTCGAAGGCGAACCAGCTGCCGGTACGACCAAAGCCGGCCATCACCTCATCGAGGATCAGCACGATGCCAAACTCGTCGGCCAGCGCGCGCACGCCCTGCATATAGCCTGCCGGCGGCACGAGGATCCCGGCGGTGCCGGGGATAGACTCCAGCAGGATCGCCGCGATAGCCGTCGGCCCCTCGCATTCAATGATCCGCCGCAGATGGGCCAGCGCGCGCTGGCACTCCTCCTCCTCGGTTGCGGCGTTGAACTCGCTGCGGTAAAGGTAAGGATTGAAGAAGTGCACATGGCCGCGGGAAAACTCATTCGGCACCCGGCGCCAGTCGCCGGTGGCGGCGATCGCGCTGCCGGTGTTGCCATGGTAGGAGCGATAGGCCGACAGCACCTTGTCGCGTCCGGTATACAGCCGCGCCATGCGAATCGCGTTCTCATTGGCATCCGCCCCGGCGTTGGTGAAAAACACCTTGCTGAAGCCCGCCGGCGCCAGGTCGACGATGCGCTTCGCCGCTTCGCCGCGGGCAAGGTTGGCGGTAGCGGGCGCGATGGTGACCAGGGTCTCCAGCTGCGCCTTCATGGCCGCCAGTACCCGGGGGTGCTGATAGCCAATGTTGACGTTCACCAGCTGGCTGCTGAAGTCGAGCCAGGTGTTCCCCTCATAATCCCATAGCTCGCAGCCTTGCGCCCCGGCGATGACCAGCGGGTTGAGATTGCCCTGCATCGACCATGAATGAAACACATAGGCGCGATCCAACTGCCGAACTTCGTCATTGCTTACCGCGACCTCGTTGTGAATTGCCAGCTTCATACCCTGCCCTCTCTCATGTCGTAGTGGTTGACTTCATCATTGGCCGCGGCCGCGCAAATCGGATAGAGCCAGTGTGCGCAAAACGATGTGACACGGTGTCACATTCCCGCCCGTCGTCTGGCCCTGTGCCTTGCCGTCCGGCGTTTTTATAGTGAAGGGACAACCGCACAGGAGAATGAGATGGCAACGAGCAACGTAGTGTTTATCACCGGGGCGACCTCGGGTTTTGGCGAAGCGGCAGCGCAGGTGTTTGCCGATGCGGGCTGGTCGCTGGTGTTGAGCGGGCGCCGCTATCCGCGACTGAAGGCCTTGCAGGACAGACTCGCCGCCCAGGTGCCGGTGCATATTATTGAGCTTGACGTTCGCGACAGCGAGGCGGTGGCTGCGGCGGTGGCGTCGCTGCCCGCCGATTTCGCCGATATCACCACCCTGATCAACAACGCCGGGCTGGCGCTGTCGCCGCTGCCGGCGCAGGAGGTGGCGCTGGAGGACTGGAAAACGATGATCGACACCAACGTCACCGGTCTGGTGACGATGACCCACGCCCTGCTGCCGACGCTGATCCGCCATGGCGCCGGGGCGAGCATTATCAATATCGGCTCGATCGCCGGGCAGTGGCCCTATCCCGGCAGCCATGTCTATGGCGCCAGCAAGGCCTTTGTAAAACAGTTCAGCTATAACCTGCGCTGCGATCTGCTTGGCACCGGCGTGCGGGTCACCGATCTGGCGCCGGGGATTGCCGAGACCGAATTTACCCTGGTGCGCACCAAGGGCGACCAGGCGGCATCGGATAAGCTCTATCGCGGCACCACGCCGCTGAGCGCGCGCGATATCGCCGAGCAGATGTTTTATATCGCCACGCTGCCGGCGCATATGAACATTAACCGGGTGGAGGTGATGCCGGTGCGTCAGGCGTGGCAGCCGTTCGCCATCGACCGGGATTAAGCGAAACCCGACGCTCCCCCTGCCGGCGCTGCCGGCAGGGGGCACAGACCGGTCTAGCGGCTGCTTTGCAGAAACTGCCTGACGCGTTCGGAGTCAGGTTGCGTGAAAAACTTCTCCGGCGGCGCCTTCTCAATCAGCAGTCCCTTCTCCAGAAACACCACCTCATTGGACACCTGGCGGGCAAAATCCATCTCGTGGGTCACCACCACCATGGTGTAGCCCTCGGCGGCAAGGGCTTTCATCACCCCTAACACCTCGTTCACCAGTTCCGGATCCAGCGCCGAGGTCGGTTCGTCAAAGAGGATAACTTCCGGCGACATCGCCAGCGAACGGGCGATCGCCACCCGCTGCTTCTGCCCGCCGGAGAGGGTGATCGGGTAGACATCGGCTTTGTGCGCCATGCCGACTTTCTCCAGCTGCTGCATGGCCATGGCCTGCGCCTCGTCTCGTTTCATGCCCTTAACGCGCAGCAGCGCCTCGCTGACGTTCTGCTGCACGGTCAGGTGCGGCCACAGGTTAAAACTCTGAAACACCATCCCCACCCGCTCGCGAATTTTCGCCAGCTGGCGGTGCGACATCGCCCGGCCGCGCTGCTCATCAATCCCCAGCCGCTGACCGCCGATATGAATTTCGCCGCGGTCCGGCTGTTCCAGCCAGTTCATACAGCGCAGCAGGGTGGATTTTCCCGACCCGGACGAGCCGAGAATACTCACCACGGTCCCCTTCTCCACCGTCAGGTTAATATCCCGCAGGACTTCCACATTATCGAACTGCTTGGAGACGTTTTTGACGCTTACGGCAATAGACTCAGGCATGGCTCATTCCTCTTTTGGCTCCCCAGGCGGTCAGGCGCTTAATCAGCAGCTCCAGCAGAATGCTGATCGCCCAGTAAAGCCCAATGGCAACGATAAAGGCGTTAAACGGAATAAAATAGGTCGCCTGGACGCTGTTGGCGGCGGCGGTGATCTCCTGAACGGTAATAATGCTCAGGAAAGCGGTGTCCTTCAGGCAGATAATCAGCTGATTGCCGATCAGCGGTAAGGCGGAAGAGACGATATTGGGTAAAATAATCCGCCGAAAAATGGCATAGCGAGAAAAGCCCTGAGCAATGGCGGCTTCAATATACCCGCCGGAAAATACCCGCCGCTGACTGCGCAATATTTCAAAAAAATAGGCGCCATGATAAATAATCAGGGCCAGTAAACCGGCGGTCCACGGCTCCATGCTAATACCGAGCTGCGGCAGTCCGTAATACAGCAGATAGGCGAGGATCAAAAAAGGGATCGCGCGCATCAGGCTGACGAAACCAATGATAACCCGGTTAAGGACTTTCTTTTGATATTCACTCAAATAGCACAGCGCAATACCGATAATAAGGGCCGCGAGGGCGGCGGTAATAAACAGTTCGAGGGTCGCGAATAACCCGGCAATAAAGCTATCGCGTACCGACCAGATAACGCCCCACTGATTCATAATACCTCCCGTTGCTAGCGCGCCAGACGCCTGGCTTTCCGTTCCGCGATCCCCTGCAGCTTCAATAAACAGCCGATGATCGCCACATACAGCAGGCCGGCGGCGAGGATCGGCGACAGCGGCTCGTAGGTGACCGAGGAGATACGGTTGGTCACCCGGGTGAGATCCACCACGCCGATCACGGCGATCGCCGGGCTACCTTTGATCAAAAACGACATCTCATTGACCAGCGCCGGCAGGCTCTCGATCCACATCTGCGGCAGCATGATGTAGCGGAAGTAGGTCCAGCGGCGCATTCCCACCGATTCCGCCGCCTCCCGCTGTTCGCGCGGAAAGGTGCGGAAGGCGTTGCGCCAGATCTCAGCGTTAAACGCCGAGGTGTTAAGCGTCAGCGCCACGATGGCGGCCACGTTCTTGTCGAGGTTAATGCCCATCGTGGGCAGGGAAAGGAACAGAAACAGCACCAGCGTCACCAGCGGCGTCGCGCGGGCCAGGCTGATATAGACCACCAGCAGCTGGTCGATAACCGGCAGGCGTAGCATCCGCACCAGGGCGATCAGCAGCCCCGCCACCACCCCGAAGGCGATAGCGATGGCCGAAATCCAGAGGGTCGTCCATGCGCCTTCGATTAATAACTGCCAGGAAATTGCATCCATGAGGCCCTCCTTCTCAGCAACAGGCGGCGGTCGCCCGCCGCGAAACATTACAGACCGGCAAGCTTATGAAACTGTTCCGGGCTGGTGATCGCCTCGGTGGGCAGGTTGTCATAGGTTTCGCCAAACCACTTTTTCTGCAGCTCGGCGAGCTTGCCGGTCTCCTTCATGTGGTTCATAAACTTGGTCATATAGGCCAGCAGCTGCGGCGAGTTTTTCGGGATCGGCCACGCCATATAGCCCGGTCCGGAGACGGCCAGCCCTTTGGCGAAGACCTTCGGTTTGGCTTTCGCCAGGTCGTTTACCGAGATCACCACGTTAATCACGTAATCCAGCCGCTTATTCGCCAGGTCGGCGTAGGCTTCCGGATAGGAGGGGTACTCCACCACCGGCCCCAGCTTGCCGCCGGTCTTCTCCAGCATCGCCTTCAGCTCCGGCAAACGCGCCAGCAGCGCGCTGCCCGCCTGCACGCCCACTTTTTTGCCGCTGAGATCGGCAATGGTGTTTAGCGAGGTATCGCCAGCGCGTTTGACGAAATAGTGCTGCGCGGAGGCCCACGGCGGGGTGAAATCAAAGACCTTCAGCCGCTCATCGGTAATAACCGCCCCGGTCAAGGCCATATCGTATTGTCCGGTGGAAACCGCCGCTAATAATCCGGTCCACGGTAATATGCTCTGGTCGACATGAAATTTGGCGTATTTACGTAACTCCTCAAGCATATCTTTGTTAAAGCCATCGGCCTGACCATTATTCATAAAGTTAAATGGCGCATAATCATCTTCCGTCGCCACTTTCAGGGTGCCGGATTTTTCTATTTCCGGCAGATCGGCCGCGACGGCGTGATAAGAAAAAGCAACCGTTAATACAGCGCTCAGACACATTGATGCCAATGATTTTTTCATTATTTCACCCCTGATGGATTGGCCAGACGGGTTCATTCCAGAACGCGAAAAGGTTTATGCAAAATAGAGGCCGGGAGGTTCCGGTCCGCGGCGGCTGAATGCGTTTTTAATGTGGGAGCGTTTTGCAATTCCGTATAGAGCCAGATGGGCCGCATCGCTGTGTCAGATGGCGGAAGGGTGGTATGGAATTTGCTGAGCTTATGGGGTGGTCGCGATGCGTTATTGCCAGAGGAGCCCCGTATGATCCGTCACCTGTTACACGTTGATTTTGAGCCTGGCCGCGGTTTGCAGGAGCAGGTGCGAGAGACGCTGGTGAATGCCATTCTCAGCGGGATCTTCGCCGCCGACACCCCACTGCCCTCCTGCCGCCAGCTGGCCAGCCAGCTGCGCGTCTCGCGCAATACCACCGCCCTGGTGTTCGAAAGCCTGGTCAACGAGGGCTATCTGATAAGCCGCCCGCGAAGCGGTTACTACCTGCATCCCGACTATCACGACGCTTCGCCTCCCGCGGTCGAGAGTGCACCGCAGCGCGAAGCGGCTGCACCACGCTGGGGCGACCGGCTGCAGATGACCCCCAGCCAGCAGGAGTCGATCCTCAAACCGGCGGGCTGGATGCACTACCGCTACCCGTTTATCTACGGCCAGCCCGATACCCGACAGTTCCCGCTGGCCACCTGGCGCTCGGCGGCCAACTGGCTGCACGGCGGGGTGCGCGATCCGGCGTGGGTGGTCGACCATATTGACCAGGATGTGCCGATGCTCATCGAGCAGATCCGCACCCGGGTGCTGCCCAAGCGCGGCATTGTCGCCGCCCCGGACGAAATTCTCATCACCCTGGGCTCGCAAAACGCCCTCTACCTGCTGACACGGCTGCTGCTCTCTTCCACCACCCGCATTGGCGTCGAAAACCCCTGCTTTCGCGAAGCCATCAACACCTTTCTGCTCGCCGACGCCGAGGTAGCGCCGCACCCGGTGGATGAAGAGGGGATCGTGCTTAATGAGCGTCCCTGCGATTACTACTATGTCACCCCCGGCCACCAGGTGCCCACCGGAGTGGCGATGAGCAGCGCGCGCCGCCGCCAGCTGCTGGAGCATGCCGCCCGCCATGACGCGGTGATCATTGAAGATGATTATGACTCGGAGAGTAACTTTACCCAAAACCCGCTGCCGGCGCTGAAGGCCAGCGATCGCAGCGGCCGGGTGGTGTATGTCAGCAGCCTGTCAAAGGCGCTGTCGCCGGGGCTGCGGCTGGGGTTTATGGTCGCCGACCCGGACCTGATCGACGAGGCGCGCGCCCTGCGCCGGCTGGTCTATCGCCATCCGCCGACCAACATTCAGTACCAGATGGCCCACTTCCTCGCCCAGGGCCATTATGAAACCCATCTGCGGCGCTACCACTACGACTCCGCCCAGCGCTGGGAGCGCCTGCACGCCGCCCTGCAGCGCTACCTGCCGTCGTGCCGCGCGCTGGCGGGGAGCGAACACGCTAACGCCTTCTGGCTGCAGACCCCGGCGCAGATCAACACCCAGCAGCTTACCTGGCGCGCCGCCCACGCCGGCGTGCTGATTGAGCCCGGGGCGCGCCATTTTCTCAACGCCGCGCCGCCGGATAACTACTTTCGCATGGGATTCCACGCCATTAACCCCGATGCCATCGCCCGGGGGGTGGAAGTCCTGCGCGGCCAGCTGGAGCAGATGGGTTAGCGGGATTGCTCATACTCGACGGCATCGCGCACGTTGAGCAGCGCCGGGCGCAGGCTGTCGAAAGGCACCGAACCGAGCGCGATGCGCAGCGCCTGTGGGATCGTGGCGGAGACGCAGAACGGCTCGGCGGTCGACACCGAAATACGGCGTTCCATCAGCGCATTCGCCAGCCGGTCGGCCCGGCTCTCTTCGCCCAGCGGCAGCCAGACGAAGTACGAATCGGGATGACTCACGACGGTAAGGCCACAGAGCACCTCGCGGGCCACCTGCTGCCGCTGTCGCGCATCCTGTCGTTTCTGCGTTTCAAAGCGGGCCACCGTGCCATCTTCAATCCAGGCGCAGATCAGCGAGCTTATCAGCGTCGGCGTATTCCACGTCGTGGCCCGGATGGCGCGCTCAATCTCCGGCCGATAGCGCGGCGGAGAAATCACCACCCCCACGCGCAGTCCGGTGGCGATATTTTTCGAAAATCCGGTGACATACACCGTTCTTTCCGGCGCATAGCTGACCACCGGCGGCGGCGGATGGCTCACCAGCCGGGCGTAGGCGGCATCTTCGATAATCAGCAGATCGTGCTGGCGCGCGAGGTCGGCCAGCGCCTGCCGCTGCCCGGCGTTGAGCACCCAGCCCAGCGGATTGTGCAGCGTCGGCATGGTATACACCGCCCGCACCCGCCGCTGTTGGCACAGCGTGTGAAGCGCCTGCAGGTCCGGCCCCTCGGCCCGACAGGGGATCGCCGCCAGCTCCAGATGATAGAGCGCCGCCAGCACCTTGAAGCCCGAATAGGTCAGCGCATCCACCGCCACCACATCCCCCGGACGTAACAGCCCCATAACGGTCACCGCCAGCCCGTGCTGCGCGCCGTTGACGATCAGGACATTTTCCGCGTCCGGCGCAAAGTGCCGGCAGGTCAAATGGCGGGCGATGATTTCCCGCTCGGCGAGCCGCCCGGCGTGAGGCTGATAGCGCAGATGCGAGTCAATATCGCCCGCCATCGCCAGCTGCCTGAGCGCCTCGCGCAGCGCATCGCCCTGCGCCGGCAGCGAAGGGTAGTTGAAGTTAAGATCCACGACGTCGGCGGCCACCGCCTGCTGGTCGACCCCATGCCCCGGCGGCAGCGAGAGGTCCCGCACGAAGGTGCCGCGCCCGGTTTCGCCACTGACCAGCCCCATCTCCTCCAGTTCACGGTAGACGCGCGTGGCGGTGGCCAGCGAGAGGCGTTCCTCGGCGGCCAGGGTACGATGCGTCGGCAGACGGGTGCCGGCGGGCAGCTGCCCGCTGCGAATCGCCTGCGCGTATCGGTCGACAACGGCTTTGTATCGGGCTTTCATCGTGAAATGTATCTATGACAATAATTTGATTGTATCAGATTGGCCACATTACCATCGCCGCTGACGATGCTCAAGCGGGCGCAGCCCAATCAGATAACGCGAGGTTAACGTGGTAGATTCAACACTGGATAAATCGGCGCCCGGCCCCTGGTCCGGATGGCTTCATGGTTTACTGGGAGTGATCATTTTCAGCGGTTCGCTGCCCGCGACGCGGCTGGCGGTGCAGGATATGGATCCGTTGTTATTGACCTTTCTGCGCGCCTCCATCGCCGGGCTGCTTGCCGTCGCCCTGCTGGTCGGCTTTCGTCAGAAACGCCCGCGCCTGGCGCAGCTTGTGCCCCTGATCATCGTCTCATCCGGGGTGGTGATCGGCTTTCCCCTGCTCACGGCGCTGGCCCTGCAGCGCATCACCTCGGCGCATTCGATTGTGTTTATTGGCCTGCTGCCGCTGATGACCGCCCTCTTCGGCGTACTGCGCGGCGGCGAACGTCCGCGGCGGGCTTTCTGGATCTTTTCGCTGCTGGGCAGCCTGCTGGTGATGGGATTCGCCCTGACGCAAAGTGCGGCGGCGTCGCTCAGCGGCGATCTGCTGATGCTGGCGGCGGTGATCGCCTGCGGCCTCGGCTATGCGGAAGGGGCAAAGCTGACCCGGGAGCTCGGCGGCTGGCAGGTGATTTGCTGGGCGCTGGTGATAGCCCTGCCGTTGATGCTCCCCGCCTCGCTGATGGTTCAGCCCGCCTCCTGGCGCGCCATATCGACCTCCTCCTGGGCCGCGCTGGGCTATGTGTCGCTCTTCAGTATGCTGATCGGTTTTATCTTCTGGTACAAAGGGCTGGCCGCGGGCGGGATCGCCGCCGTCGGCCAGCTCCAGCTATTGCAGCCGTTCTTTGGGCTTGGCCTGTCGGCGGCGCTGTTGCACGAAACCGTCAGCCCCTTGATGCTGGCGGTCACCCTCGGGGTGGTGCTGAGCGTGGTGGGTTCGCGCAAATTTGGCCGCCAGCGGGTTGGCGCAGGGAGCGGGAGCCGCGCCTGACCTGACGCGTCGCCCCGCCGGGGGGGATGACCGCCTACACCGGCCGCGCGTACTGGAGCATCACCTGCAGCAGCACGTTGGCCCCGGCGGCGACGTGCTCCGGCGAGGCATACTCCATTTCGTTATGGCTGATCCCGTCCTTGCAGGGGATAAAAATCATCCCGGTCGGCGCCAGGTAGCTCATATACACGGCGTCATGCCCGGCGCCGGAGACGATCGGCCGCGCCGGGTAGCCCAGCCGCTGCGCGGCATCGGCAATGGCCTGCTGGCATTCGCCATCGAAGGGCGCCGCCGGATAGTGGCTCACCTGCTTCAGGGCCACCTGCAGACCGCTTTGCCGCTCAATCTCCGCGATAAACGCCCGCAGCTGGCGATCCATTTCATCCACCAGCGCATCGCTGAGATTGCGCATATCAATGGAGAAGGTGACCTCTCCGGGCACCACGTTGCGGCTGTTGGGCCACACCTGCACGCTGCCGACGGTGCCGCGTCCCTCTTCGCTGCGCCCGGCAATGGCGACCACCTCCTGCATAATGCGGGTCGCCACCTGCAGGGCATCCTGACGCAGGCGCATCGGCGTGGGCCCGGCGTGCGACGCCTGACCGGTCACCACGCAGTCGTACCAGCGGATCCCCAGCACGCCCTGCACGATACCGATGGTTTTCGCTTCATCTTCGAGAATCGGCCCCTGCTCAATGTGCGCCTCAAAATAGGCGCCGACGGGATGCTCTCCCGGGGTCTGCTCGCCGATATAGCCGATCTGCGCCAGCGCCTCGCCGACGCTGACGCCCTCTTTATCCGTGACGGCCCAGGTCTCCTCCAGCGGGAAGACCCCGGCAAAGACCCCGGAGCCCATCATCACCGGCACAAAGCGCGACCCCTCTTCGTTGGTCCAGAACACCACCTCAATCGGCGCCTCGGTGGCAATCTGCCGATCGTTGAGCGTGCGCACCACCTCCAGCGCCGCCAGCACGCCGTAGTTGCCGTCAAATTTGCCGCCGGAGGGCTGGGTGTCGATATGGCTGCCGGAGACGATGGGCGGCAGGCTGGGGTTGCGCCCTTCCCGGCGCATAAACACATTGCCGATTTTATCGATGGTGACGCTCATCCCGGCCTCCCGCGCCCAGCCAATCACCCGGTCCCGCCCCTGGCGGTCGAGGTCGGTGAGGGTCAGACGGCGGCAGCCGCCCTTCGGCGTGGCGCCGATCTGAGCAAGGTCCATTAACGACGCCCACAGGCGGTCGCCATTGATGCGCCAGCGGGTGGTGTCGGTGGCGGGGGTAAAAAGTACATCACTGCTCATGGTGGTCTCCTGACATCAAGGTCGCCGCCAGCGCAACCGGCGGTGGAAAATAAGGCATCAGCGCCTGGCCTTCATCTGTAGAGTGTGTTGCCGTCGGTCAGACGGCCAGGGCCTGCGCGTGGGCGTCAATCGCCAGCTCGCGCCAGCGGTGGCAACTCACCGTGTGGCGCTCCGCTGCGGCCTCCGTCGGCGGCAGGCTCTGCTCGCAGACCGGGCGACGGTGCGGACAGCGCTCGGCAAAGGCGCAGCCGGGGGGCAAGCGCGCCAGATCCGGCGGCGCGCCGGGAATGCAGTGCAGGGCATCGCCTTTCTTGAGCCCCTCTTTCGGCCGGCTGCCCAGCAGCACCCGGGTATAAGGATGGCGCGGGTGGCGCAGGATCTCGCTCATGGCGGCCTCCTCGACGATCCGCCCGGCGTACATCACCGCCACCCGGTCGGCAATCTCCACCGCGGCGCCGATATCGTGGGTCACAAACACGATCGACAGCCCGCGCTGCTTTTGCTGCTCGCGCAGCAGGATCAGGATCTGGATTTGCACCGTGGCGTCGAGGGCGGTGGTCGGCTCATCCGCCAGCAGCAGCTGCGGGTTACAGGAGAGGGCAAGGGCGATCATCGCCCGCTGGCGCATCCCGCCGGACATCTCGTGCGGGTAAGCCTCCAGCCGCCGTTCGGGGCTGGGAATGCGCACCTGACGCAGGGCCTCCAGCGCCCTGTCCCGGGCCGCCTGGCGCGACAGCCCTTCGTGGCGGCGCAGCCCTTCTATAATCTGCTGCCCGACGGTGTAGACCGGATCGAAGGCCAGAAGCGGCTCCTGAAAAATCATCGCGCAGCGCCCGCCGCGATAGCGCCGCAGCTGGCTGGCGTTCATCGTCAGCACCGCGTCGTCCCCCACCCGCAGGGTGCCGGAGAGCTCACTGCTCCCCGGCGGGTGCAGGCGCATCAGCGCCCGCAGGGTCACGCTCTTGCCGGAACCCGACTCGCCAATCAACGCCATCACCTCCCCCTTTTGTACGTCAAAGGAGACCCCGTTGACCGCGTTGATGGTCTGTCCGTCGCGGCGAAAGACGACCCGCAGGTCGCGCACATGGACAAAGGCGTTATGCGACATGGCTGACCTCCTTAAGAGGGATGCGCTGATGCCAGGGCGAGGCTGGCTGTGCCATCAGGCAGGCGCTCTGGTGCCCCTCCCCAACCGCCTCCAACCGCGGTTTCACCTCGGCGCAGACCGCCTTCGCGTGCGGGCAGCGGGTGTGAAAGCGGCAGCCGCTCGGCGGCGCGATGGGGCTGGGGGGATCGCCGCTCAGCGGCGAGGTCAGGGTGCGGTTTTGCGGATCCATGGAGGGCATCGAGCTTAACAGCGCCCGGGTATAGGGATGGGCGGAGGCGGTAAACAGCTGCTCCGCCGGGCCAATCTCCACCACTTCGCCAAGGTACATGACGAGGATCCGATCCGACAGCCAGCGCACCACGTGCAGATCGTGGCTGATAAACACATAGGTCAGCTCGAGGGTCCGCTTCAGCTCCTGCAGCAGCTGCAGCACCTGAGCTTCCACCGATTTATCCAGCGCCGACACCGCTTCATCAAGAATGACCAGCCGCGGCTTCATCGCCAGCGCGCGGGCGATATTCACCCGCTGCCGCTGGCCGCCGGAGAGCGCATGGGGATAGCGGTCGGCAAAGCGCGCCGGCTCAAGGCCAACGTGCGCCAGCAGATAGCGGGCGTATTCGCTGGCCTCTCTGGCGCTGACGCCGTGGACCCGCTGGCCGAAGGCGATGCTCTCCTCCATGGTCAGGCGCGGATTGAGCGAGGCATAGCTGTCCTGGAAAACCATCTGCACCTGGCGACGGTAGGCTTTCAGCGGCAGACGCGACGAGCCGACCCCCAGCCCGTCGAAGATCAGTTCGCCGCTGTCCTGGGTGAGCAGCTGCATCAGCAGCCGGGCGGTGGTCGATTTGCCGCAGCCCGACTCGCCGACCACCCCCAGGGTTTCGCCTTTCATCACCGTGAAGCTGATATCGTCCACCGCCTGGACCACCTCCCGGCCTTTGCCGCCGCGGAAGTACTTCAGCAGGTGATTGACCTTCAGCAGCGGCTGCGCCGGCCCGCCGAGGTCGATATTGGTAAAGGGTTGCATCGCTTACTCCTTAATCGCCATTGCCGCACGCAGGCGGTCCGCGAGGATATTGAACGAAATGGAGGTGATAAAAATCATCAGGCCCGGCAGGGCGGCCACCCACGGCTGGGTATAGATTGCCGTGCGCAGCGTATTGAGCATCAGCCCCCACTCGGGCTCCGGCGGCCGCACGCCGAGGCCGAGAAACGATAGGCCGGAGGCGAGGATCATGCACACCGAAATCAGTCCGGTGGAGAAGACGAAGATCGGCCCGAGCACGTTACCCAGCACCTGGACGCGGATAATGGTCAACGCGCTGGCGCCGGTGGCCCGGGCGGCGTCGATATAGTCCATATGCCGTACCTGGGCGGTCACGCTCTCGGCAATCCGCGCCACCTGCGGGACAAACACCAGGGTCAGCGACAGCAGCGCATTGCCGATGCCCGCCCCCAGCGCCCCCGACAGCGCAATCGCCAGCAGGACCGAGGGAAAGGCATAGAACACATCCACGGTGCGCATGATCAGGGTATTGATTTTGCCGCCCATGTAGCCAGCGATGATCCCGATGGCGCCGCCGATAAAAAAGGCGAACACCACCGGGACAATCCCCATAAACAGCGACAGCCGGGTGCCGAGGATCAGTCGCGACAGCATGTCGCGCCCCAGCTCATCAGAGCCCAGCGGGAAACCGTCGCTGCCGATGGGCTTCAGGCGCAGGAACATCGACGTTTGATAGGGGTCTTTGACGATAAGCCACGGCCCGAACAGCGCCAGGGCCAGCAGAACGAGAATGATCGCGCCGACGAATACCCCGCCCGGGTCGCGCAGTAAGCGGCGCAGCACGCCGCGCCAGTAACCTTGCCGGGAAGCGTTGGCCGGCGCGGCCGGGACCGCTTTCGTCGTTGCCGTATCCACCATGGTCAGCTCCT
This sequence comes from Klebsiella sp. GG_Kp146, assembly GCF_040061975.1. Classification (NCBI taxonomy): domain Bacteria; kingdom Pseudomonadati; phylum Pseudomonadota; class Gammaproteobacteria; order Enterobacterales; family Enterobacteriaceae; genus Klebsiella; species Klebsiella sp. GG_Kp146. The sequence goes on along the minus strand of NZ_JBEAHA010000017.1, from coordinate 50,947 downwards.
CTTTATGCGCGGGTCGAGGGTGGTCTGCAGAATATCCACCAACAGGTTGAGCAATACGAAAAACAGCGCCAACACCCAGATGGTGCCCTGCAGCAGGGGCAGGTCGCGCTGAAAAATGGCGGTGTTGAGCAGCAGTCCGGTTCCCGGCCAGGAGAAGACGGTCTCCACGAGGATCGAGCCGCCCATCAGATAGCCCACCTGCAGCCCCATCACCGCCAGCGCGGTTGGCGCGGCATTTTTCATGACGTGGACAAAGATGCGCGACTCGTTGAGCCCGCGAGCGCGCAGGCCAACGATGAACTCCTGGCTGAGGATATCGGCGACCTGCGAGCGCACGGTGCGGGCGATAATCCCGGTCGGGATCACCGACAGCGTGATGGCCGGCAGCAGCATGAACTGCAGGTGCGCCCAGTCCCATTGCCAGCCCACCTCGCCTATCGGCCCGCCGCCGGTGGCCGGCAGCAGCGCGAACTTGACGCTGCAGAGGATCACCAGCAGCATCCCCAGCCAGTAGTGCGGCACACTGACGCCAAACACCGACAACACCGAGGCCAGACGGTCAATGACGCTGTTGCGAAAATAGCCGGCGACAAAGCCGAACAGACTGCCGAGGACGAAACCGATCGCCGTCGCCAGCAGCGCCAGGCGCAGGGAGTAGCTTACCGCGGTCATCACCTCGTCAATAACCGGGCGGCCGGTGGCGACCGACATACCGAGGTCGCCGTGCAGCGCCCGCCACAGCCAGTGGATAAACTGCAGGGGCAGCGGCTTATCAAAGCCGTAAGCCTGCATCAACGTCTGGCGCAGCGCCTCCGAGGCGTCCGGCGGCATTACCGACACCAGCGGGTCGCCAGGCGCTATCTGCACCAGCATGAAACAGATCACCGCCACCCCAAGCATGGTGGGGATAGCCAGCAGAATGCGGTATAGCAGCGTATTGATCATCGGTCGCCCCTTTCGCGATTACTCTTTTTTGCTCACCAGACTGAGGTCGATAAACCAGCTCTGCGGTTGCACCACCCCGGTCACCGCGGGCGAAATCGCGCGCGGCCCGACGTCGTGGGCGACAAACAGGAACGGCACCTGATCCACCAGCGCGGCGTGCAGCTCGCCGGCGGCTTTATTCATCGCTTCCGGGGTAAAGGCGTGCTTGACGGCGGCGGCCAGCTTCTCCGTCTCCGGAGTGGAGAAGTAACCCCAGTTGGTCGCCACCGGCGGAAACGCTTTGGCGGTCGAGAAGCGGATCAGGCCAAAGTAAGGATCGTTAACCGCGGCGCTGACGTTGATCGCATCGATCCCTTTCGCCGACGGGTCCCGGGCGCCCAGGCGCCAGTTGGTAAACAGGGTGTTCCATTCCACCACTTTGATATCCACATTGAAGAAGCAGCTCTTCAGGCTCTGCTGGATATACTCGTTCATCGGCAAGGGCTGCATCTGCCCGGAGCCGGAGGCCGAGGTGGCCACCGTGACGTGCAGCGGTTTGCTGGCGCTGTATCCGGCCTCGGTCATTAGCTGGCGGGCGGTATCCGGGTCATATTTGATCTGGAAGGTGGGTTTGCCATGCCACGGGCTGTCAGCCTCATAAACCCCGGTGGCCTCGGTCATGTAGCCGCCAAGGTAGCTCTTCAGCTCGGCGCGGTTCAGACACAGGTTGGCCGCTTTGCGCACGCGGATGTCCTGCCACGGCGATCCTTTTTCAAAGGAGAACTGCCAGGGCCACAGGTGCGGCTGGGTATTGGCGTAGAGGTGAAAACCCTGAGACTTGATCTGATCGATGGCGTCCGGCGCCGGGGCTTCAATCCAGTCCACCTGCTTCGACAGCAGCGCCGCGGTACGGGCGTTGGCCTCCGGCAAGGGGATCAGCACCACCTTATCCACCCGGGGAATGCGATCTTTGTTCCAGTAGTCGGGGTTTTTATCGAGGATCAGCTGCTGACGCGGCACCAGCTTCTCCAGTTTGAACGGGCCGCTGCCCACCGCGTGGGCGGCGAAGGCGGTCCACGCCTGTTTGCTGCGCGCGGCGCTATCTCCCGCGCTGGCCGGCACCGCGTCATACTGCTTCTGCCACGCCGTGGGCGAGACAATAAACAGGTTGGTGATGTTGTACGGCAGCAGCGCGTCCGGTTCCGAGGTGGTCAGCGCCACGGTGTGATCGTCAATTTTCTCCGCGCCGGCGAGGGTCGGCATCCGCGACAGGGTGTTGCCGATCTGACCCGGGGCGTACTGTGGCGCTGCTTTATTGAGCACCTTATCCACGTTCCAGACGATGGCGTCGGCGTTCACCTCGCTCCCATCATGAAATTTCACTCCCGGACGCAGGGTGAAAATCCAGCGGCGGGTGTTCTGCGGATCGATGTGCCACTCGGTCGCCAGCCCCGGCACCAGACCGCTGGGCTTTTCCCCTTGCGACAGATCCCACTCCACCAGCGCGTCGTACAGCGGGATGCCGGTAAAGCGGTTGCCCTCATAGCCCTGATCCGGCTGGCCGAGGGTCAACGGAATATCCGCGGCGGTCATGGCGATCCGCAGCGTGGAGGCGTTGGCAGGTAAGGCGGCGCCCGCCAGGGCCAGTGCGCCGCTCACCGCCACGGCGAGACGACCGGCACGCGAAAATAACGTCGTTTTGTGCATCACATGATCCCTGTTAAATAAAGTGTCACTGATTAACAGGCAAAATGCGTACCAGCTCTGGTGCGGGCGGAAATAGGCCGAAACCGATCGATAAAATAAGAAGGACTTATATTATCACCATGATAATTATGGGAAAATAATTCAACCTTATTCTGCCGCACCGCCAGCGGGAAATATGTTGCAGAATTGCACCAGTCGCTATATCGCAAAATTTAAATAATCACGTCGCGTCACTTTTTTATGCTTCCCCCTCCCCCGCCGCGGCGTATTCTCCGCCGGGAACAATCCCTTCTATACTTCAGAGAACACATCGACCGGGAGAGACTATGCCTTTAGCCGATTTTCACCGCTCCGATCCGTTTACCCTCGGTATCGAACTGGAGCTGCAGGTGGTGAACCCGCCGGGTTACGACCTCAGCCAGGATGCCTCGACCCTGATTGCCGACGTCCAGCATGAACTGACCGTGGGAGAAGCCAAGCACGATATCACCGAGAGCATGCTGGAGATCGCCACCGGGGTGTGTCGCGACATCAGCCATGCGCAAGCCCAGCTCAGCGCCATCCAGCAGGCGGTCCAGCGCGCGGCGCTGCATCATCATCTGCAGATCTGCGGCGGCGGTTCGCACCCCTTTCATGCCTGGCAGCGCCAGCAGATCAGCGACAATCCGCGCTATGTCAAAACCGTCGAGCATTTTGGCTATCTGGCGCAGCAGGCGACGGTCTTTGGCCAGCATGTGCACGTCGGCTGCCAGAGCGGCGACGACGCCATCTATCTGCTGCACGGCCTGTCGCGCTTTGTGCCGCATTTCATCGCCCTTAACGCCGCCTCGCCGTGGTTCGACAGCACCGACAGCCGCTTCGCCTGCTCGCGCCTCAACCGCTTCTCCTCTTATCCCGACAACGGCCCGATGCCGTGGGTGGCCGACTGGCAGGGGTTTCGTCGCCTGTTCCGCCAGCTGAGCTACACCAGCATGATCGACAGCATGAAGGATCTGCACTGGGATATTCGCCCCAGCCCGCAGTTTGGGACCGTCGAGGTGCGGGTGATGGACACCCCCCTGACCCTCGCCCAGGCGATCCATATCGCCGGCTTTATTCAGACCCTGGCCTGCTGGCTGTTGACGGAGCGTCCTTTTAAGCACCAGCCTGACGATTATCTGCTGTATCCTTTTAACCGCTATCAGGCCTGCCGCTACGGGCTGGACGGGACTCTCACCGATGTGCGCGGCGGGGAGCAGCGCAGCATCCGCCAGGAGATCCTGCAGCTCGCCGACCGGCTGGCTCCTTTCGCCCATCAGCTGAAGGCGACGGCGGCGCTGGAGGCGGTGGTTCGCCAGGCGAAATCGCCGCACAGCGAGGCGCAGCAGATGCGCGAGTTTATCGCCAACGGCGGTTCGCTTTCCGGGCTGGTGCAAAAACACTGTGAGATTTGGGCGGCATAAGACAGCGAGGCGGGTATACTCGGCGCAGACCATAGAAAGGACCGCCCATGTTATTACGCTGCCTGCTCCCCCTGGCGCTGCTGCCCCTGGCCACCCTCGCCAGCGCCGCCTGTACCCTCACCGACCCGACGCTGACCCTGCAGAGCTATCGGGTGGATGCGCAGAAAGAGCGCATTGCGATGTACTGGCAGGATCGGCACGGCAAAGCCTGGGGTTCCCTGCGTTCGCTGCTGGCGGGTATCGATGGCGATGGCCGGGTGCAGATGGCGATGAACGGCGGCATTTACGATAAGGCCTACGCGCCGCTGGGGCTGTATATCGAAGACGGCAAGCGCCTGACGCCGGTAAACCGCTCCGCCGGCGGCGGGAACTTCTTTATCCGCCCCGGCGGCGTATTCCTGGTGGAGAACGGCCGGGCGAAAATCGTGCCGCTGCCGGCGTTTAAACGCTCTCCCGCCATCCGCTATGCGGTGCAGTCCGGCCCGATGCTGATTGAAAATGGCGCTATCAACTGGCGGCTGAAGCCCTCCGCCAGCTCGCGCAAACTGCGCAACGCCGTTGGCATCGATAAGCAGGGCCGGGTGATATTTATGCTCAGCGAGCGCGAGACCAACTTCTATGATTTTGCCTGCTATGCGCAATCAAAGCTTGGGGTGCGGCAGATGCTTTATCTCGACGGCACCCTGTCGAAGATGTACCGCAAAGGCGGCAGCGTGCCGTGGCAGTATCATCCGTTCGTGACCATGATAACGGTGGAGAGGAAATAGCGGACGCGTTTGGGGGCGGCCATTCCAGCCAGGAGAGTGAATAAATTAACGACAGGCCGGGCAAGGGATTGCCGCCGTGCCCGATGTCCTTGCCCGGTGGCGCTGCGCTTACCGGGCCTACAACGTCTGCTCGCTATGGTATGGCCCCTGAAAGCTACGGGCGTGCAGCGGGGCCGATTCCCCCTGACCCCGGCTCTCCCCAAAAGGAGGGGAGCGCCCGGTAGTCGTTGTGGCGCCGCGCTTACCCCCGCCGATGCGCCCACTCGCGCATACGCTGAAACAGCACATACAGCGAAGGAATAAACAGGATGCCAACCATCGTCGCCACCAGCATCCCGCTGAATACCGTGGTGCCGATGATCCGCCGGCTCTGCGCCCCGGCGCCGGTGGCGAGCATCATCGGCATGATGCCGATAATAAACGACACCGCGGTCATCATCACCGCGCGGAAGCGGCGGGTGGCGCCCTCACGCGCGGCGTCGACTATCGACAGCCCCTCCTCGCGCCGGCTGCGGGCGAACTCAACGATCAGAATCGCATTCTTCGCCGCCAGGGCGATCAGCAGCACCAGCCCTATCTGGACATACACATCGTTGGCATAGCCCGCCGTCCACAGCCAGACCAGCGCTCCGCCGATGGCGAACAGCACCGAGAGCATGACGCTCGCCGGCAGCGTCCAGCTTTCATACTGCGCCACCAGGAACAGCCACGCCATCGCCACCGCCGCCAGCACGATCCACACCGCCTGATTGCCGGTCTGCTGCTCCTGCCAGGAGATCCCGCTCCAGGCGTAGTCATACCCCGGCGGCAGATGGGCCTGCAAAATCTGCTCCATGGCCGCCATCGCCGTGCGGCTGCTGACCCCCTCGGCCGCTGAACCGCTCACCGACACGGACGGGAACTGGTTGTACTGCTGAATAAACGGCGCCCCCACCGTCGGCGTAATGGTGACCAGATTGCTCAGCCGCACCCGCTCGCCGTCGCGGCTGCGGACGTACAGCTCGCTAATCTGCTCAGCCCGCTCGCGCCACTGCATCTCATTTTGCATCACCACATGATAGACACGGTTGTTAAGACTGAAATCGCCGGCGCGCGTGCCGCCGAACGCCGTCTGCAGGCTGCTGAAGATCTGCGCCACCGGCACATCCAGCAGCGCCGCCCGATCGCGGTCGACCGTCAGGGTCAGCTGCGGCACGTTGCTGCTCCAGGTGGTAAATACCCGGCTCAGCTGCGGATGCTGGTTCGCCAGCTGAAGGATCTCCCGCGTCACCTGCTCCAGCTCCGCCGACGACTGACCGGCCTGCGCCAGAATGCGCAGATCAAACCCCGAGGCATTGCCCAGGCCCGGCAGGGTCGGCGGCGCGAAGGTCATGATCGTCGCCTCCGGCAGCGACAGCAGCTGGCGCTGAATATCCGCCATCACCGTATCCAGCGGCGGCCGCTGATGCCAGTCCTTGAGCATCACCGAGATAAACCCGCCGTTAGCGGCGCTGGTGCCGTTGAGAATGTTAAAGCCGGACACCTGAATCACATCCTCCACCGCCGGGTTAGCCGCCAGCAGCTTGCGCGCCTGGGCCATCACCGCTTCGGTGCGCTCCAGCGACGCCGCCTCCGGCAGCTGCACACTGGCAAACAGGTAGCCCTGATCTTCCTGCGGCAGGAAGCCTTTCGGCATCGAGGTGAAGCAGAACGCCACCAGCGCGCCCGCCGCCACCGTCGCCGCCAGCGCCAGCCACGGGCGGCGGTTCATCCACCCCACCAGCCGGCCATAGCCGTCGCGGGTGCCGTCGAGAAGACGGTTAAACGCCCGCCACACTGCCGCCGGCCGGGCGGGTCGCGGGCGCAGCAGCAGTGCGCAGAGGGCCGGGGTCAGGGTTAACGCCACCAGGCTCGACAGGGCCACCGCGGTGGAGAGCGTCACGGCAAACTGCCGATACAGCTCGCCGACGATCCCCGGGAGCAGCGCCACCGGCACAAACACCGCCAACAGCACCAGGGTCGTGGCGATCACCGGCCCGGCGATCTGCCGCAGCGCCTGGGCGGTGGCCTGCAGGCGATCCAGTCCTTCCGCCATTTTGGTTTCGACATTCTCCACCACCACAATGGCGTCATCCACCACCATCGTCAGGGCGAGAATAATCGCGAACAGGCTGAGGGTGTTGGCGCTGTAGCCCAGCAGATAGAGCACCGCAAAGGTGCCGATCAGTGACACCGGGATCGCCAGGGCCACGATCAGCGTCGCCCGCCAGCTCTGCAGGAACAGCGACACCACCACCACCACCGCCAGCAGGGTCAGCGCCAGCGAAACGCCGATCTCTTTGATCGTCGCCGCCACAAAGCGGGTGGTATCGAACTTCACCTCCCAGGTGAGATCCGCCGGAAAGCGAGTGTGCAGGCGGTTAAGCTCCGCGCGCACCGCGCTGGCGACCTGCAGGGCGTTGGCGGTAGGCGTCGGATAGATCCCCAGATAGGCCGACGCTTTACCGTTCAGCTGCGCGCCGGAGCTGTAGCTGCGGGCGCCCAGCTCGATGGTCGCCACGTCGGCGAGGCGCACCAGCTGCCCCTGCGCGCCGCGGCGGAGGATAATCTCGCCAAAGCTGGCCGCCTCGTTCAGACGCCCCAGTCCGTTGATGGTCAGCGTCTGCTGCTGGCCGTTGAACACCGGTGGGGTGCCCACCTGCCCCGCCGCCCCCTGCACATTCTGCTCGCGCAGCGCCTGGGCAACGTCATCCGTGGTGATGTTGAGGGCGTTCATGCGGTCCGGGCGCAGCCAGATGCGCATGCTGTAATCCCGGGCGCCAAACATCTGCACCTCGCCGACGCCTGGCAGGCGGGCCAGCGCCTCGCGCACCTGGGTGCTGGCGTAATTGCTGACAAACAGCGGCGACAGCGTGCCCAGCGGCGAGTAAAGGCTTACCCCCATCAGCAGGTTGCTGGCGCGCTTGCGCACCTGGACGCCATTCTGCTGCACTTCCGCCGGGAGCTGCGCCAGCGCCTGCGCCACCCGGTTTTGCACGTCGATCGCCGCCAGATCGGCATCGGTGCCTGCCGCGAAGGTGATACTCAGGCGGTACGTCCCCTCGTCCGAGCTGGTGGACTCCATATACAGCATATGATCGACGCCGTTGAGCTGGGTCTCCAGCGGGGCGGCGATGGCCTCCGCCACGTCTGATGCGCTGGCGCCCGGCCAGCTGGCGGTGACGTTCACCACCGGGGGCGTGATCGCTGGGTACTGCTCCACCGGGATCAGTTTCAGCGATACCGCGCCGACAAAGGTCAGCAGCAGCGCGATCACCATCGCAAATCGCGGACGACGGATAAAAAAGGTCAGCATCCCCTCTCCTTAGCTAGTTCAGCACCTGCACCGCGGCGCCTTCGCGCAGCCGCTGCGCGCCGTCAGTGATCACCTGCTCGCCCGCCTGCAGCCCTTTCTCGACCGCAAACTGCTGCCCCTGTTGCCCCGCAAGGGTCAGACGACGCTGCCCGGCGGTGTGGTCCGGCTTCAGCACCCAGCTGAAAAAGCCCTGCGGATCCTGCTGCACGGCGGCAGCCGGGATCATCACCCGCGACGACAGCGCTTGCGGACGGAACAGGATCGTCACGCTGCCGCCCGGCAGCAGACGGTGCTGCGGATTGGCAAACTCCGCCCGCACCGCCACGCTGCCGGTGCGGGCGTCGATCCGGTTATCGATGGAAGTCAACACGCCGTCGCGCCGTTTGCCATCCACGTCAATTTGCGCCAGCCATGCCTGCTTCAGGGCGTGGATGTCGGCATGCTGGCCGGTTTTGCTGAAAAACGCGGCTTCGTCGAGGGCAAACGACACCCGTACCGGATCGAGCTGCACGATGTCCGCCAGCACCCCGCTGGACGGGTTGACCAGCGTCCCGACGTGAAAGGCGCTGTGGCCCACCCGCCCGGTCACCGGCGCCGCAATCCGGGTATAACCGAGCACAATCTGCTGAGCCTCGACGCGGGCTTTCGCCTGCTGCACGGCAGCGGCGGCGACGTCGCGCTGCATCCGGGCCGTGTCGAGGTCGTTGCGGCTGATGGAGTGGTTGTTGATGAGCCGCTCATAGCGAGTGAGCAGCTGCTGCGACTGGCGTAGCGAGGCTTCGGCGCTTTTCAGCTCGGCCTGCGCCAGGGCCAGCGCCGCGCGGGGCTGCGCGTCGTCGAGGGTAAACAGCAGGTCGCCCTCGGTCACATACTGCCCGTCCTGGAAGTGGCGCTGAACAATCACCCCTTCGGTGCGCGCGCGAATGTCGACGGCGCGGATCGCCTCGACCCGCCCGGGGATGGCGCGTTCTTCAGCGTGAGGAGCCCGTTCTACCGTGGCGACGCGGACCGGCACCGCCGGCGCGGCGGTCGCCGTCAAGGCGCTGCCGCCCAGGACGCAGGCCAGCAGCGCAAAGCGAAAGGTGTTAATCATAGAGGATCCTTGCGAAAGTAACGCGCGCCTGCAGCCAGGCGCGCGAGATCGATCAGGCCGTTTTGCGGAACCGGCGCGTCAGACGCTTCTCGACTTCCACCACCAGGAACATGGCGATGCCGATGACCAGGGTGACAAACCAGTAGCGCAGCGGCAGCGCTTCCGTGCCAAACATGCTCTGCATCAGCGGGACATAGATAATCACCAGCTGCATCAGCAGCAGGACACCAGTCACCAGCCAGATGCCTTTATTGCGCAGCAGGCCCATGCTCAGGGAGAAGCTGTCGCTGCTGCGGCAGTTGATCATGTAGACCCACTGCGCCGTCACCAGCATCTGCAGCAGCACGGTGCGGATAAACTCCGGACTGTGGCCGCGCGGCGCCAGCCAGGCCTCAAGGATAAAGGCGGCAATCGCGATCATCGACCCGACGAAAGCCACCCGCCACACGGCGAAACCATCCATCACGTGCTGGCCGGTTTTACGCGGCGGGCGGTTCATCACGTTGCGCTCCGCGGCCTCAAAGGCCAGGCCGAAGGAGAGGGTCGCCGACGTCGCCATGTTCATCCACAGGATCAGCACCGGGGTCAGCGGAATCATGTTCCCCGCCAGCAGGGCGATGATGATCAGCAGCCCCTGCGCCAGGTTGGTCGGCATGATGAAGAGGATGGTCTTCTTCAGGTTGTCATAGACCCGACGGCCCTCTTTTACCGAGCTGGCGATGGTGGCGAAGTTATCATCGGTCAACACCATGTCAGCCGCCTCTTTGGTGACTTCGGTGCCTTTGATGCCCATGGCGATACCCACGTCGGCCTGGCGCAGCGCCGGCGCGTCGTTGACGCCGTCGCCGGTCATGCCGACCACTTCGCCGTTATCCTGCAGGGCTTTCACCAGGCGCAGCTTATGCTCCGGGCTGGTGCGGGCAAAGATGTCGTACTCCACCGCCGCCTTCGCCAGCGCCGCATCGTCCATGTGCTCCAGCTGGTAGCCGGTCATGGCCTGGCTGCTGTTGGTGATCCCCAGCATCTGGCCGATGCTCATCGCCGTCTGCGGGTGGTCGCCGGTGATCATCTTCACGCGGATGCCGGCGGTCTGGCAGGCGTGAATAGCGTCAATCGCTTCCGGACGCGGGGGATCCATCATCCCGGCGATGCCGAGGAAAATCAGTCCCTCCTGCAGGTCCTCATGGTTCAGCGTGGTGGCATCAACGCTGGCCGGCTTACAGGCCGCCGCCACCATGCGCAGCCCCTGACGGGCGAAGCGCGCCATCTCCTCTTCCCAGTACTGCGCCTCGAAGGGCACCGCGCCCTGGCGGGTCATCTGCTCGCGGCACATGCCGAAGATGACGTCCGGCGCACCGGTGATTAACACCCGGGCATCGCCATCAATGTGCTGCAGCGTCGACATATATTTGTACTGTGAGTCAAAAGGGATCTTGGCCACCAGACGGGCCTCCACCGCCGGGAGCTGCGCTTTCGCCGCCAGCACCTTCAGCGCCCCTTCGGTCGGCCCGCCGGTGATCCCCCACAGACCGCGCTCATCCTGGGTAAGCTGGCTGTCGTTGCACAGGTCGATGGTGCGCAGCCAGGTCTCCAGCACGGTACCCGGCTGAACCTGCACGGGCTCATCGCTCCCCTCAAGGAAGATCCGCCCCTGCGGCTCATAGCTGTCGCCTTCCACCCGGTAGCAGCAGTCGGCGGTGATGATCGCCTTGACGGTCATTTCGTTCATCGTCAGGGTGCCGGTTTTATCCGAGCAGACCACGGTCATGGCGCCGAGGGTTTCCACGGTCGGCAGCTTACGGATAATCGCCCGCTTGCGCGCCATCGTCTGGACGCCGAGCGACAGAATAATCGAGATGATCGCCGGCAGCCCCTCCGGTACCGCGGCCACCGCCAGGCTAATCAGCGACAGCAGCAGTTCGCCCATCGGGATGTCCCGCAACGCGAGGCTGAAAATAAACAGCGCCACCATCATGGCGAGGATAATGACGAAAATCGCTTTGCCGAGCTTATCCATCTGCACCAGCAGCGGGGTGCGGTGCTTCTCAATGCCCGCCATCATCTGGTTGATATGGCCGAGTTCGGTCTGCGCGCCGGTGGCGGTCACCACGCCGACGCCGCCGCCGGCGCTGACGGTGGTCCCGGAGAAGACCATGTTCACCCGGTCGCCCAGCGGCAGGTCGCCCTCCAGCGCGTCGGTGATTTTATCCACCACCGTCGACTCGCCGGTGAGGATCGCCTCTTCCACCCGCAGGTTGTGCGTTTCAATCAGCCGCATGTCCGCCGGCACGCGGTCGCCGGCGCGCAGGATAACGATATCCCCCGGAACCAGGTCGCGCGTCGGGATAGTCTCATGTTTGCCGTTACGCTGGACGCGGGCATCGCTGGAGAGCATGTTGCGGATCCCCTGCAGGGATTTTTCGGCGTTGCTCTCCTGGATATGGCCGATCAGGGCGTTAATCACCGTCACGCCAAGGATCACCAGGGTATCGACCCAGTGACCCATGATGGCGGTGAGCGCCGCAGCGGCCAGCAGCACATAAATCAGTACGTCGTTAAAGTGGGCGAGAAAGCGCAGCCAGGTCGGTTTTCCCTTCTTTTCCGGCAGCGCGTTCGGCCCGCAGGTATTCAGGCGCTCGGCGGCGTCTGCGGAACTTAACCCAGCGGCCTGGCTTTTGGTCTGCGCCAGCACTGCGTCAACGGTCTGCTGCCAGACCTGCCGTGGCGCGGTGTCGCCCGAGGGCGTCGTAAACTTTGGGTTATTCATCTTGGTCAAATTACATTTTCCTTATAAATTCCGTGAGTCGGAAAGCCTGAAATCATTCCTGGCCAATGCAATAAAAGGTGGCAAAAAAGCCGATAAAAATGTGAACCATTACAAGCCTAAATTTTTCGCAAAATAAAAAATATGTGGTAAGTTAATTCCACGAATCAACTATTACAGAATATTAATAAACCAAAACTAAACGAGGTCAAATATGTTTGGAATCTACCGCGGACGCCGTCTGGCGCTGTACATCCTGCTGGCCATCATCGCTGCCACGCTGGTTGGGTATAGCACTTATAGTTTTGTAAAAGCGCTGGCATAATAATGACGTTAATTTACAAGCAACGAATTTTAATTTAATTACAAATTATTTCAGATTAATTAACATGAGAAGACAACGCAGGCAATAATATTAAAAAGAGGCGCATTAAGGCGAGTAAAATACAAAGCATATTGCGTTAGGTGTTATTTTGCCGGACAATATGTTTTTTAACTGATGATTAACATGACATGAAACATCCGCTGGAAACGCTCCTCTCCGCCGCCGGGATCTTACTGCTGGCCCTGCTCTCCTGTCTGCTGTTGCCCGCGCCGTCGCTGGGCCTGACGCTGGCGCAAAAGCTGGTTGAGACATTCCATATGATGGATCTCAACCAGCTTTATACCGTGCTGTTTTGTCTGTGGTTCCTGGCGCTGGGCGCCATTGAGTATCTGGTGCTGCGCTGGGTGTGGCGTCGCTGGTTTTCCCTCGAACGCTAAATCAGGAAGGGCGCGCCTCAGTGGGCGCGGCTGTGGTTCTCTTTACGGTAGGCGCCCGGCGGCAGATTGAAGGTCCGGGTGAAGACGCGGGTAAAGGTCTGTTGTGAATCGAAGCCATACTTCAGGCAGATATCGTAGACCCGCTGATCGGTGTCGCGCAGATCGCGGGCGGCCAGCAGCAGCTTCCTTTCGCGTATATAGCGCCCCAGGCTCTCCCCTTTATACTGTAAAAACAGCCGTTGCAGATGCCATTTCGAATACCCGGCATGGCGAGCGATATCATCAATACGCAGCGGTTGATGCAGGTTGTCATCAATCCACTCGACGATAGTGTCAATCACCTGAGCGGAAATCGTCATATGCTCTCTCCTCTGATACTGCACTGGCGCTTAGCGCCACCAGGCGTTAAATGATTGCGTCTTATCGGCGACCCACACCGGCTCGCCCTGCACAGGCGTCAGCAGACGCCAGGCCCTTCCTTCGCTGGCAGCCGCCAGCCGTTGATACGGTTCATCCCAGCTGTGTTTCGCCAAAACGAATCGTCCTGCATGCCCAGGCAGCACCGCGCGAGCGCGCAGGTCGTCAGCAGCCTGAGCCGTTTCATCCGGCATCATGTGGATATATTTCCAGTCCTGGTCATACTGTCCGTTCTCCATGATCGCCAGATCGATCGGACCGAACTCATCGCCTATCGCTTTAAAGTGCGGCCCATACCCGCTGTCGCCGCTGTAATAAATCTTTTGCTGCGGGGTAACGAACAGAAAACTGGCCCACAGCGTCTGGTTGCGCTTCAGCCCACGGCCGGAAAAGTGCCGCGCCGGCAGGACGTGGACGGTGAGCTCATCGCTAACCGGAATCGCCTGCTGCCAGTCCGCTTCGGTAATCAGCGCCCCGTCCATTCCCCAGTAGCGCAGGTGCGACCCAACCCCCAGCGGCGTAATGACCCGCTTAATTTTCGGCAGCAGAGCGCGGATGGTGGCGTAATCCAGATGGTCGTAGTGATCGTGGGAGACGATCAGCAGATCGATCTCCGGCATCCCTTCCGCCCGCCACGGATAATCGCCGGGGAAGGCTTTATTGATAAAGGAGAACGGCGCCGCGTAATCGCTGAACACCGGGTCGATCAGGATGCGTTTTCCCGCCAGCTGCAGATACCAGGAAGAGTGGCCGAGCCAGACCATTACGTCCTGCCCGAGGGGCAGCGTCGCCAGATCAGTTTTCACCAGCGGCAGCGGCTGCGCGGGACGGGCGTTTTCCCGTTTGGTCATCAAAAAATCCCACCACGCCGCCAGCATATTTTTCTGCCCGGTGAATCCCGGCGTGGGCAGTTGGTTATGGAACTGGCCGTCCCGGTAGTGGGGAGACGCTTCCACCTGGCTAAGCTGTGCCCCCTGCGGCGCCTTACCAAAACCGGCATTGAGGACAAACGGCAATGTCGTTGCTGCTGCGAGTAACATGATGGCGACCACGCTGAAAGTGACACGGTTCATATCCTGACCAGACAAAAGCCCCCATCCCGGAGGCTTTATGATATAACTTGATTATGAGTGAGTACGCACTCATTATTAGGAATGTGATGAAAGTCGTCAAGACGATTTTCAATTTTTGCGTTCCGCCGTTGCAGCGACCTGGTCAGACGTGCAAAGATCGGCGGTTTGTTTAAACCTGCGTGAGGAAAAATGTAGTGGCTCGTCCAAAGAGTGAAGATAAAAAGCAAGCGTTACTGGAAGCTGCCGCCGCGGCTTTCGCCCAGTCCGGCATCGCCGCCTCGACGTCGGCCATCGCCCGCAGCGCCGGGGTTGCCGAGGGGACGCTGTTTCGCTATTTCGCCACCAAGGATGAGTTGCTCAACGAACTGTACCTCGCCATTAAGCTGCGCCTGGTGCGGATGATGATCGCCGGGCTGGATCCGGACGAAAAGCGCCCGAAAGAGAACGCGCGCAATATCTGGAACAGCTATATCGACTGGGGCGTGCGCAACCCGATGGAGCACAAGGCGATCCGCCGGATGGCGCTCAGCGAGCGCATCACGGACGAAACCCGCCGCCAGGTGAAAGAGAGCTTTCCGGAGCTCAACGAAATGTGCCAGCTGTCGGTGAAAGAGATATTCCTCAGCGAAGCGTATCGCGCCTTTGGCGATGCCCTGTTTCTGTCGCTGGCGGAAACCACTATCGAATTCGCCAGCCACGATCCGCAGCGCGCCCGGGAGATTATCGCCCTTGGCTTTGAAGCCATGTGGAACGCCCTGCATGAGGCGGATGCCAAATGACGCCGGAAACGCTGCACCCCTGCGCCCACCGTATCGCCCTGACCTACCCGTTTACCGAGCACTGCTGGCCCTTTGGGCCGGAGTACGACGTGTTTAAGGTCGACGGCCGCATCTTTATGATCACCATGACCATTCGCGGCCGGGCGCTGGTCAACCTCAAGGCCGAGCCGCAGAAGTCGCTGCTCAATCAGGAAATTTATCGCAGTATCGAACCGGGCTACCATATGAACAAGAAACACTGGATCACGGTGGTGCCGGGGGACGACATCAGCGAGGATCTGCTGGCCGAGCTGATTGACGACTCATGGCATCAGGTGGTGAACAAGCTGAGCAAAAAGGCCCAGCAGCGCCTGCGTCCGCGCTGATTTTCAGCCAAACGCGATAAGTGTTATCGCATTTTTCACCCTTATCATTTGGCGATCTTCGCTGTACTCTTCCTCTCCTGAACGCACCGGTAAGGTGCTGTAAACTGTGAGGAAGAGTTATGGATATCGTATCGGTCGCTTTGAAGCGCTATTCCACCAAGGCCTTTGACGCCACGAAAAAGCTGACTGCCGGGGAAGCGGAACAGCTGAAAACGCTGCTGCAGTACAGCCCGTCTAGCACCAACTCCCAGCCGTGGCACTTTATCGTCGCCAGCACCGATGAAGGGAAAGCCCGCGTGGCGAAAGCCGCCAGCGGTACCTACGTGTTCAACGAACGTAAAATTCTCGACGCCTCGCACGTGGTGGTGTTCTGCGCGAAAACCGCGATGGACGACGCCTGGCTGCAGCGCGTCGTGGATCAGGAAGAGGCCGATGGCCGTTTCGCCACCCCGGACGCAAAAGCCGCTAACCACAAGGGTCGCACTTTCTTTGCCGATATGCACCGCAAAGAGCTGAAGGATGACGATCAATGGATGGCGAAGCAGGTGTATCTCAACGTCGGCAATTTCCTGCTGGGCGTAGCGGCGATGGGTCTCGACGCCGTGCCGATTGAAGGGGTTGATTTTGCGATCCTCGATGAGGAATTTGACCTGAAAGCCCAGGGCTACACCAGCCTGGTGGTGGTCCCGGTCGGCCATCATAGCGTTGAAGACTTTAACGCCTCCCTGCCGAAGTCGCGTCTGCCGCAGTCGACGACGATTACCGAGATTTAATCTCCCCACAAGGCGCCTTTAACCGGGCGCCTGTGGTGTCGCTTGTCAGTGCCGGGTGGCGGCTACGCCTGACCCGGTCTACATAACCCTCTCTATATCAGCTGGTTAGCCCTCACCGTAGGCCCGTGCAAGCGCAGCGCCGCCGGGCGCGTTAATTTAATACAGTAAAACTTGTGGGTGCTTTATACCGCAGGCTAACGCGTATCGCGTTAAGGTATCCAGACTGGCGCGGGTGATATTGGCTTCCATTCTGGAGACCGTTGGCGCACTCACCCCCATCCTCTGCGCCACCTGGGCTCGTGTCAGCCCCGCCTGCTCGCGCCATTGCGCCAGCATAGTACGTAATCGATGTTGACGTTCTTGCGCATCGAACGCAGCCTGAACCTCAGGCTGGCTGAGCAGTTCCGTTTTTAACGTATCCCAGTCAATGATCTTTTTACTCATTGCGCATCTCCTCTAATCGCTTCAGCGCCAGGCGAATTTCCGATGACGGGGTTTTTTGCGTTTTCTTGACAAAAACCCGTAGCAGAAAGAGCGTCTTGCCTTGCTGAAAAACGTAAATCCCCCGCCCCTGTACCGAACCTAACGCCCGAATTTCGAATAGCCCCTGCCCCAGCGGTTTACTGTCAGGTTCTCTCAGCGCGGTGGGATTTTGGCGTAACTTGTCTAATTGCCTGATCATCTTCGCCTGGACAATGGCCGGAAGCGCCTGCAATTCCTTTTTAACGTCCACGTGCACAACCATTCTGAACATCAGACTCCCTTCCTCTAAATGTTAGCATATAAGGCAAATTGCCTTAAAGGCTAATTTTGCCGATGCCCGGCAAGCGTATGCGCATTTGCTGCCAATCGCAGAAAAACGTGCTGAAACTGGAATCATGGACGAAAAAAAGCCGCGACTTAGCGCGGCCTGAGTGGTTAGCGTTCTCAAAGCGAGGTTAGTTGTTCTCCACCTGCCTTTCACCCGCGTGCCAGATGCGCTCGGCATAGCGGCCAATCACCGCCAGCGAGACGGCAAGGATCAGGAAAAACAGCACCTTGTGCATCCCGTTCCAGAAAAACTCAAAGAAGCGGGTATAGAGATTGATCGCCAGGAAGGTTAACCCAAAGCCGCGCAGCATTGCGTCATCGGTTTTCAGACTGATAAAAATGCAGACGCCGGCCGCCGCGGCAAACAGCAGCCCCCACGGCAGGAGTCGCGCCTGGCTTACGTTGTACCAGCTGTCAGCGTCGTAATTGCCGAAAATCGACAGGATCCACAGCGCAATAAACAGATACGTGAGGCCCATCGCCTTGCTGACGGTAAACAGCTGCCGCTGGCGAAGCAGGGACTGCGCGCCGTAGCAGAGCGCCAGCAGCGCGCCGCCGAACAGGACGAAGCGAATCGGGTAGTTCATGCCCAGCCAGTAGGCGCCCCACCCCGAGACATAGCCGGTTTCCGCGCCAAACCAGTTGCCCAGCGCCAGCAGAAAAAAGAGCCACACCAGCCCGGAGCGGGCAGCATAGCCGATAGCGCCGTAAATCACGCATCCGGCCAGAAACAGCGGCGCGATATGGCCGCTGCCGTTATCCAGCCGTTCGCCAAGCTGCCATAGCGCCACCGCGGTAAAGACAACGCCCAGAAACAAAATCGCCTCGGTGCTGTAGTGCCACTGCGTCTCCCGCCGCTGGCGGCGATAACCCCAGGCGTAGCAGGCGACAGCCAGCAGCGCAGGCAGCAGGATCCGCGTCAGCGCCGAGCGGCTGAACAGGCTCAGCAGCCACGCCACCAGTTCATTGTCGGCGAACAGACTGCCCAGAGCAATCAGCACGCAGGTCAGCGCGGTCCAGAAGGCATAGCGGCTCAGGCGCCGCCAGTCGAAGGGGGAGACGCGCAGCGTTTGCGCCAGCCGCTGGCTGTCCGCCGGGGTTAACTCCCCGCTGGCCTGCCAGGCGTTCAGCGCGCGCTGAATAATGCGCTGCTCTTTTCGGGTTACGTTCATAGGCATTCCTTGAGACTGATGACAAACCTGTTTTCGCTAATGTGCTCGCCTTTCTGCGGGTGGCAGTTGCGCCTGACCCGGCCTACCTAACCATTTATATATCAGATTGTTACCCCGCAACCTAGGCCCGTGTAAGCGCAGCGCCGCCGGGCATGATATCAGGCTCGATACCCGTCATATTGCCGGGTGGCGGCTGCGCCTGACCCGGCCTACGGTCCCAAATCACCGCCGGGCCTGGGGCTGCTGAAACTGCCGGTGTTGCGGCCTCAACATCGCTGAGACGTTCCCGGCAGGCCGGGCAATACCCGAAGATGGCACATTGCCAGCCATCTGATTCCTTGTGATTAATGTTGGTCCAGCCACGCCAGCGCCTGCTCGCCCGCCTCGTCCATCGGCAGGTAGACCAGCAGGCGCGAACCGTTGCGCGGCGCCGAATACCAGTACATCTGCTGCAGGCTGAATCGCCCGAGCTGCGGGTGGTTAAAATGTTTAATCTGGTTTTCCACGCCGCGCACCTCGTAGCGCTGATGCCACAGCGCTTCAAACTCCGACGAGGCGGCGAAAAAGCGCGCCAGTTTGTTTTCCCATGCCGGATCGCCACGGTGCTCGGCCATCGCGGCGCGGAAATAGGAGACGAAGGTCGGTAGCACATCGCGATTTTCGATCCGGCTGCGCCAGGTCTCATGGGTCAGATACAGATATATACAGTTGCGATCCTCTTCCGGGAGGGTGGCGAAATCGATGCCCATCAGGCGGCAGAAGCTGTCGTTCCAGGCCACAATATCAAAGTTCGGTTTCTGAATACTGGCCGGCTGCGGCATCAGGCTGTCCAGCATTCGCCGGGTGCCGGGGCTGATGCCTTCGCATACCGTCACCTGGGTCGCTTCCGGCGGGGTCAGCCCGGCGAGCACGAACAGGTGCCGGGTCTCCAGCGGGCTGCACTGCAGGGCATTCGCTACCCCCACCAGCACCGCTTCCGACGGATTCACCTCCCGCCCCTGCTCCAGCCAGGTGTACCAGGTGACGCCGACGTCGGCGAGCATCGCCACCTCCTCCCGGCGCAGACCCGGCGTGCGCCGGCGGCCCACCCGGGGCAACCCCAGGCGCTGCGGATCGAGGCTCTCACGCCGGGCGCGCAGAAACGCCCCCAGCTGTTTGCGCCGATCGTCCGGCACGGCGAACGTCGACTCTCGTTGCGGCATCGTGGTCATCACCCCTCCAGCATGGTAGTTCCAGTACCAGTATAGACAGGAACTGGTACCCGTTTAATTTATCGGTAATGCTACGTCGGTCTGCTGAATGACGCAATGGAGAACCCCATGAAAACGTCTGCTGTTTCACCCGGCCGCGCCGGTCTGTGGCTGCTGCTGGGCGGCCAGATGCTGCCGCTTATTGATACCTCGATCACCAATGTGGCGCTGGACGCCATCACCCACACCCTGGCGGCCAGCGCCACGCAGCTGGAGCTTATCGTCGCGCTCTACGGCGTCGCCTTTGCCGTCTGCCTGGCGATGGGCAGTAAGCTTGGCGATAACTATGGCCGCCGTCGCCTGTTTATGTGGGGCGTCGCTCTCTTTGGCATCGCTTCCCTGTTGTGCGGCATGGCGAACAGCATCAGCGCCCTGCTGGCCGCCCGTACACTGCAGGGCGCCGGGGCGGCGCTGATTGTGCCGCAGATCCTCGCCACCCTGCACGTCACCCTCAAAGGCCCGGCCCACGCCCGGGCCATCAGCCTGTATGGCGGGATCGGCGGGATCGCGTTTATCGTCGGTCAGATGGGCGGCGGCTGGCTGGTATCGGCGGATATCGCCGGGCTGGGCTGGCGCAACGCCTTTTTTATCAATGTGCCGATCTGCCTGCTGGTGCTGGCCCTGAGCCGCCGCTATGTGCCGGAAACCCGTCGTGAGACGCCGTCGCGGATTGACTGGCAGGGTACCCTGTACCTCGCCCTCATCCTCTGCTGCCTGCTGTTCCCGATGGCCCTCGGTCCCGAGCTGCACTGGCCGCTGTGGCTGCAGCTGATGCTGGTGGCGGTCCTGCCGCTGCTGTTCGCCATGCGTCAGAGCGCCCTGCGCCAGCAGCAGCGCGGCGACCATCCCCTGCTGCCGCCGCGTCTGCTGCAGTTGACCAGCATCCGCTTCGGGATGGCCATCGCTCTGCTGTTCTTCAGCGCCTGGTCCGGCTTTATGTTCTGCATGGCGCTGACCATGCAGGAAGGGCTGGGGATGGCGCCGTGGCAGTCCGGCAATAGCTTTATCGCCCTCGGCGTGGCCTATTTTATTTCGGCGCTGTATGCCCCGCGGCTTATCGCCCGCTATAGCATGGGGCGGATCCTGTTAACCGGTCTGACGGTGCAGATCGCCGGGCTACTGCTGCTGTGCGCCACCTTCTCCCGCTTCGGCATCGCCACCACCGCCCTGACGCTGGTCCCCGCCACGGCGCTGATCGGCTACGGTCAGGCGCTGATCGTCAACAGCTTTTACCGGATTGGCATGCGCGATATCAGCGCCAGCGACGCCGGGGCCGGGAGCGCCATCCTCAGCACCCTGCAGCAGGCGACCCTCGGTCTCGGGCCGGCTATCCTCGGATCGCTGTTCCTGGCGCTGGCCCGC
Organism: Klebsiella sp. GG_Kp146; assembly: GCF_040061975.1. Lineage (NCBI taxonomy): Bacteria > Pseudomonadati > Pseudomonadota > Gammaproteobacteria > Enterobacterales > Enterobacteriaceae > Klebsiella > Klebsiella sp. GG_Kp146. The sequence goes on along the minus strand of NZ_JBEAHA010000017.1, from coordinate 30,153 downwards.
CGCGGCGGCGGAAACTATCCGCAGGCGCTGATTGATTTTCTGCTGGTCGAGGTGGCCATGATGCTGTTGCTGGGGGCCATCGCGCTGTGGCTGCGCCATCATCTCAACCGACAGCCGGCGACGGCGGCGTCGTAATACCGGCGGCGGTAATTTGCATAATCGTTATCCAGCGGTCATCATACCCGCTGGATATTCAGGAGACGTTATGCAGGAATTAATATCGCAAATTGCCGCCTTAGGAATCGAAATAACCCCCACCCGCTCGCTGATGATTATCTTCGGCATTATCTTGTTCACCGCCGTCGTCGTGCATCTGATATTGCACAAAGTGGTCCTGCGCGCTTTTGAAAAACGGGCGTTGGCCAGCAGCCATCTGTGGTTGCAAATCATCACGCAGAATAAACTCTTTCACCGACTGGCCTTTACTCTGCAGGGGATCATCGTTAACGTGCAGGCGGTGCTGTGGCTGCAAAAAGGCAGCGAGGCCGCGGAAATATTAACCACCGTGGCTCAGCTATGGGTGATGATATATGCCATGCTGTCCTTCTTCTCGCTGCTGGATGTGATCTTAAAGCTGGCGCAGAAATTTCCCGCCGCCTCTCAGCTACCGCTGAAGGGGATATTCCAGGGAATTAAGCTGGTGACGGCGATTATTATCGGCATCCTGATTATTTCCCTGCTGATAGGCCAGTCGCCAGCGATCCTGATTAGCGGGCTCGGCGCCATGGCCGCGGTACTGATGCTGGTATTTAAAGATCCGATCCTTGGTCTGGTGGCCGGTATCCAGCTCTCGGCCAACGATATGCTCAAGCTTGGCGACTGGCTGGAGATGCCGAAGTACGGCGCCGACGGCGCGGTGATCGATATCGGTCTCACCACGGTCAAGGTACGCAACTGGGACAACACCATCACCACCATTCCGACCTGGTCGCTGGTCTCCGACTCGTTTAAAAACTGGAGCGGGATGTCGGCCTCCGGCGGCCGCCGCATTAAGCGCAGCCTCAACATCGACACCACCAGCATTCATTTCCTCGATGAACAGGAGCAGCAGCGCTTGATCCGGGCGAAGTTGCTTAAACCCTATATGGATTCGCGCCACGAGGAGATTAGCGCCTGGAACCAGCAGTATGCCGGGGAGCAATCGGTTCTCAATGAGCGCCGAATGACCAATGTCGGCACCTTTCGAGCCTATCTGCAGGAGTATTTACGTCATCATCCGCGCATCCGCCAGGATATGACCCTGATGGTGCGCCAGCTGGCGCCGGATGCCAACGGCTTGCCGATCGAGATCTACTGCTTCACCAACACCGTGGTGTGGGCGGAATATGAGGGGATCCAGGCGGATATTTTCGACCATGTCTTCGCCGTGGTGGAGGAGTTTGGCTTACGCATTCATCAAACGCCCACCGGCAACGACATTCGCGCGCTGGCGGGGGCCTTCTCCCGCTGACCTCAGGCGCTGGCGCGGGCGATCACGCGCCAGTCCATCATCACCCGCTCGACGGCGGCATCGGGATCGTCGATGCGTTTCATTAACAGATCCACCGCCGTGCGGCCGATCGCCCGGGAGGGCTGTTCAACGGTGGTTAGCTGCGGAGAGACCACTTCCGCCAGCTCGGTGCCGTCGAAGCCGATCACCGCGATATCCTCCGGCACCCGCAGCCCGGCCTGGTCAATCGCCCGCAGCGCCCCGGCGGCAAGGGAGTCCGATACGGCAAATACCGCGTCGGGCTTCTCATCTTGCGACAGCAGCTGCTCCATCGCCCGTTTACCGGCCGCCGCGCTAAGATCCTGCGCGTAGGTTACCTGCTGATACGCCAGACCGTGCACGTGCAGCACGCTTTTATAGCCGCGCTCGCGCAGACGGGCGTAGCGATAGCTGAGGTCGTGATTAATGAGCGCGATGCGGCGGCGGCCGCCGTCGGCCAGCCGGGACACCGCCCCCTGGGCCGCCTCGACGTCGTTAATCCCGACGCAGGAGATGCTGCCGGTGTCGGCATACTCCGCACACTGTACCCAGGGCGCATCGCCAATCATGGTGGTCAGTTCCGGCAGGCTGGAGAGCGCGTTCATGGTGATAATGCCATCGACCATTTTGCCGGAGAGCAGCTGCAGGCCGGAGGTCGAGCGGGCCAGATCCGACCCGGAGTTACACAGCAGAATGCGGTAGCCGTTCTTTTCCGCCTCTTCTTCTATCCCTTTCACCACCTCGGCGCAAAAGGGGTTAGCGATATTGGAGACCATCACCAGGATCATATTGCTGCGGGCGGTTCGCAGCTGACGCGCCAGCAGGTTCGGCTGATAGTTGCTCTCTTTGATCGCCTGCAGCACGCGCTCACGGTTTTTGGCTTTTACCGTATCGCTGTTGTTCAGCACCCGCGACACCGTGGCCACCGAAACGCCGGCCAGACGAGCAATTTTCTGAATAGACATGACCCCAGCACTTCCCGCATAGACATGATGTTTCGCAGATTATCATAAATGAGCGTCGCCTGCGTCGCCTGCGTCGCCAGCGGAGGCGGTTGTGATGCTGAATTTTTATCGTCAGCAGAGATACCGGGAGGGCCAGGTTCGCATGAAAATATTAAGTTTCCGCAAGCGATCAAAGAGGCTTTGCAATGCTCGGGGAGAGTAAATCTTATTATATTTAGATATTTATCTTTATTATATGTAAATAACACCATCTCAACTTTTTATTATGAAACATAAATAATTTCGCGAACCTTCGGCAAAAGAAGGTAATATTTCTATATTATTTCCATTGATTTACTTTTCCACGCCTGAACATTTAAAGTGGATGAGATCACAACAATTAAAATTTTACCTGATCGCGGACCTTTATCAGCTCATTTAAAAATGTGATGTTCTTCAAATTTTGTTTCGAACCATACTCACTCCTCAGACGAGGTTGCTGAAGGTTAACAGCCGGTCAATTTGATTGCTGCTATTGATATACCGATGAGGTCTTATCTGACAGCCCTGCTTAATGAATAAACCTGAATAATCTCGCAGTGATTCCTGTCTCTGTAAGACAGAGTAAATTGACCTGTTTCAGCACCTAATTCGCTTCAGCTACGCGCCAAATCAGCTGTCAACGGGTAGCTTGCACCGACCAGCTGTACGCCTTAAAGCTCAGTAAGTTTTGTGACTCAAATTCAACGGCTGTTGAATGTTGTTTGTTTGTCACCCCCGGTCCAAAGCACTTAAATATCGTGACCGGGCCGCCGCGATATTCCCTGATACAGAGAAGCATTGCGCAGCCAGAGAAAGAAAGGAGAAGGAGAATGAACGTTGTATTTGTGGGTGTGGGGGCTATCGGCTTGCCGATGGCGAAACAAATCCAGCTGGCAGGGCATTCCGTAACTGGCGTTGATCTGGCTGAAAGCTCTATTGCCAGGGCGGCTGAACAGAATATTCACGTCGTAAAAAACCTTAAGTCAGTCCCGGACGCTGAGATAGTGGTTGTGATGGTGGCAACGCCAAAACAGCTGGAGCAGCTGGTTGCAGAGGCAGGCGATTATCTGGCTGGGCAGACATGGGTGATTATGTCCACCGTGGGCCCGGATGCTGCTCGTCTTGCCGCCCGCGAACTCAACCGCGCTGGCGCCAGAGTCATTGACGCGCCGGTTACCGGGGGAACGGCGCGGGCATCAACGGGAGAGCTGGTGATTTTCGCGTCCGGCGTTGAGCATGACATTGAGGCTGTCGGCCCGGTATTACAGGCCATGGGCAGTGTGCGTTTTGTCGGCAAAAACATCGGCGACGGGCAGGCCATTAAAGTGATTAACCAGCATCTGTGTTCCATTCATATTGTTGCGGCCGCCGAGGCATTAAATCTTGCCCGCCAACTGGGGCTCGATCCAAAAAACGTATTACCGTTAATAGAAAAAGGCGCGGCAGGATCCTGGATGTTATCCGACCGCGGGCCCCGAATGTTAAAAGGTACCGATGTTGAGGTGACCAGTACCATTAATATTTTTGTCAAAGACAGTGGATTAGTTTCAGTCGCGGCGCAACGTTGTCACGCTCAGGTTCCTATGCTTGAGGTTGCTCATCAACGTTATCTTGCTGCATTAAATGCCGGACTTGGCCTGAAAGATGATAGCCGCGTTATTGAAACGTGGAATATCCAATAACAATCGCTTAATTAATATTTAATTATTTACACGGACATATTTCTATATCCGTCAAGGCCACCTGTTAAATAAATTTTGACGTAACTGATATTTTTATCAGAATCAATAAGTTAACTGAGAGTTTATTATGGCACAAACTGAATTACAGAAAGTCGCGGCCGCCGCATGGCGCATCCGTCGCTATGCCCTTCGTATGGGGGAAGTTCAGGGGCAAGGTTATATCGGTCAGGCTCTGGGCTATGCCGATGTGTTAGCAACGGCCTTTGCGCACATGATGAATTTCCGTCCGTCAGAGCCGGAGTGGGAAGGACGCGACCGTTTCCTGCTATCACACGGTCACTATGCTATCGCCTATTACGCGGCGCTGCTTGAAGCTGGAATTATCCCGGAAGAGGAGCTGGAAACTTACGGCTCTGATGACAGCCGCCTGCCGATGTCCGGCATGGCCACTTACACCCCGGCGATGGAAATATCCGGCGGTTCGTTAGGCCAGGGGCTGAGCATCGCCATCGGGATGGCGCTGGGTCTGCGCCAGAAGAAAAATCCGGCGCTGGTCATCAACTCCATGTCGGATGGCGAACTGGATGAAGGTTCAACCTGGGAAGCGGCCATGTCTGCCGCACACTACGGGCTAACTAACCTTATCAACATCGTAGACGTGAACAAGCAGCAGGCCGATGGCGACTCGCGTAAGATTTTGGGCTTTGAGCCGCTGCATGAGAAGTGGACATCGTTTGGCTGGTACGTTCAGCGCATAGATGGCAATGACGTATCTGCCGTTATCAAAGCGTTTGAAAACGCGAAAAGCTGGCCGGAAAACCAACCGCGCGTGATCCTCTGCGACACGCTAATGGGCAAAGGCGTGCCGTTCCTGGAAACCCGCGACAAAAACCACTTTATCCGCGTCGACGCCGATGAATGGCAGAAAGCGATCGCCGTGCTGGATGCCAATAAACCGGAAGGAGTGCTGTAATGAGCCAGCCAAATCAGACTAAAACTCGCTTAAAAACGTCTGCCATGATCGCGTCTATCGCTGATGAAGGCCAGGCGACGGTTTCCGCCCCCTTCGGCACTGCGTTGTCGAAACTGGCGGCAGAACGCCCGGACATTGTCGGCATGACCGCTGACCTGTCGAAATATACCGACCTGCATATTTTTGCCCAGGCCTATCCTGAACGCTTCTTCCAGATGGGAATGGCCGAGCAACTACTAATGGGTGCGGCAGGCGGAATAGCAAAAGAGGGCTTCACCCCCTTCGTCACCACCTACGCGGTATTCGCAACCCGCCGCGCTTATGACTTCATTCACCAGGTCATTGCCGAAGAACACTTGAATGTGAAAATTTGCGCTGCCCTGCCGGGCCTGACCACAGGCTACGGCCCCAGCCACCAGGCGACTGAAGATCTGGCGATCATGCGCGGCATTCCGGGACTGACCATCATCGATCCGTGCGATGCACTGGAAATTGAACAGGCCGTGCCAGCAATTGCCGACCATAAAGGCCCGGTGTATATGCGCCTGCTGCGCGGCAAGGTGCCGCTGGTACTGGACAAATATGGCTACAAGTTTGAACTGGGCAAAGCGAAGCTGCTAGAAGAGGGTAACGATGTACTGCTTATCTCTTCCGGCCTGATGACCATGCGCGCCCTGGAAGCGGCGGAAAAGCTGCGTAAGGACAACGTGAGCGTGGCAGTGCTGCACGTGCCGACCATCAAGCCGCTGGATGAAGAAACTATCCTCGCGCAGGCAGCAAAACCGGGTCGTCTGGTCGTCACGGCAGAAAACCATACCTGCGTGGGCGGCCTGAGCGAAGCGGTTGCCGCGCTGCTGATGCGCAAAGGCGTGAATTGTGAATTTGACGTGGTTTCTCTCCCGGATGAATTCCTGCATGCCGGTGCGCTGCCCACGCTGCACGATCGCTACGGTATTTCAACCACTGCACTGGTGGAAAAAATCAAAAACCGTATCAACTAACCACTCGATAACAGATATTATGCCGCCGCATAAGGCGGCATTGAGTTACCTCTATTACCCAGCGTGAGGTTTATATGACCACAAATAATATTGAGTCATTAAAACAGAAAAAGACTCAGCGGAAGAGCCAGTATCGCTGGTTTGTTATGGCCCTTATCTTTATTATATTCGTCGTTGCCCAGGCAGACAGGGCCAACATTGGTTTTGCTATCCCGTATATCCAGGACGAGTTTAAACTCAGTAATACTGATATTGGGGTAATTATCAGTTTGTTTTTTGCCGGCTACGCGCTATGCCAGATCCCTTCCGGCTACCTGGTCAGAAAAAAAGGTGTGCGATTTTCCTATGCTTTAGGGATGGCGCTGACCTCAATTTTTACTTTTTTTATGGGAAGAGTCGACTCTTTCGTCGTCCTTAAAGTTTTACGGGCGCTGGTTGGCATCAGTGAAGCCCCGGTCGTAATTAGCTCCACCGCCACGATCAATAACTGGTTTCCCAGTAAAGAGAAGGGCACCGCCACGGGTATTTTTCTCGCGGGTTCCAAATTCGGACCTTTTTTAGTGCCGCCGATTTGCGCATGGATCCTGATTCATTATGACTGGCGACATATCTTTTATTTTTTCGCCGTCCCGGGCATGATATTGTCAATCGTGTGGTATGTGCTGGTAAGAAACAAACCCGCCGAAAGTCCGTTTGTCAATAAGGAAGAAGCGGACTATATCAATGATCAATTTCAGGATGAAAATGAACACGCAACGGAGAATCAAAAGCGATTTAAGGCCAGGCCATTTAAGTACGGGGTGATCGACCGTTTCATCAGAACAACGGCGCTGTCGCCGCTTAAAACATCGCGTGAGATCTTCAGCAGCTGGGATATTTATGGCGCCGCCATGGGCTACATGTGCATGGTGGGCATTGTGGATGGCGTACTCATGTCGTGGCTGCCAAAATATTTACTGCAGGAGCATGGGTTTAATATTATCAATTCCGCCATTCTGGCTTCCACACCGTTCGCAGGCAACGTTTTTGGTAATCTGCTGGGAGGATGGTTGTCAGATAATGTGTTTGGTAAAAGACGTAAACCATTAATGCTGTTCAGCGCATTCTGTACCATCATCATGATGGGATTTATGCTCACCGGCCCGCAGGGCAAGCTGGCGCTGGGGGTTATTTTGTTCAGTATTGGCTTCTTACTGTCGCTGGGCTACTCGGCCTACTCTGTGTATGCCATGGGCCGTGCGTCAAAAGACTGCTATCCGGTTGCCTATTCAATCATCAATACCGGCGGTCAAATTGGCGCAGTGTGTATGCCGCTGATCGTGGGGATATTACTGGATAAATATGACTGGAACGCCGTCTTTATAAGCCTGTCTATCGCTGCATTAGTCTGCCTCCTTGTCGTGCTTACCATTAAAGAACCATTGCCTGTTGGCGCATCCATGCCTGAACATCTGCAAAAGTAAAACTTCGGTATCTGTTCTGTTTATCAATCAGGCGTGCGTGATATCAATAAGGTATTCAATAGGGTTTCACGCATGCTTATCCCCCCCACGCTCAGGCCGCCTGAGTTTCCCTCCTTCCCTGCCGGCTGAATAATCAGTACGCCTTGCCCTGCTGAATATCTATTGCAATATCCTATCGCCTTGTATATTGCCATTTTCCATCCCATGACTAACGTATCCGTGACGGATGTTTTACCTGGCAACCGGTGGAGTGATGTTGATCACGTTACGTATATTATGACGGGTTGAATACTTACCGCTGACGGGCCAACAATGTGATTCAGCTCAACGATGATGTGCAATATTGAGCTCCTTTAAAATCCAGTCCTGAAATATCTGAAGATGCGAGTGCTGATTAAATTTTGGGTAGCATAGATAGTGGCCAATGTAATGTATTTCTTTTGTCGTTTTCATTAAAGGGCAAACCAGAATTCCATGCTTAAGCTCTTGTTCAGCGAGCAGCATTGACTCCAGAACCACGCCGAGACCATCAGATGCCGCTTTGATCGCCATAAAACTCCGATCAAAGCTTAAACCATAACTTTCCGGCGGGGCGAGATTATTTTCTTCAAACCATCCACGCCACTGATAAAGCTGAATATCGCATTGAATTAATAAACATTGATACAAATCTTCTGGTTTTTTAATACGTTGAGCTATCTTCGGGCTACAGAGCGGCGTGAGTTGTTCAACCGAGAGTGGGATTTGATGACAGCCAGGCTTAGCGGTTTCACCATAAATGATATCCACATCAAATTCATCATCTTCGAATCGGACGGGGTCGGTATCCGCCGAAAATTTTAGTTCCACATCAGGAAAAGCGCTAATGAAAGAAGAGAGTCTTGGCAAAAGCCATTGATTTGCAAAACTTGGTGCGGTGTGGATACGTAGGGGACGATTTTTTCTTAACGATAAGGATTTAAATCCCCCCTCGATCTCCTGAAACCCCTTCTGGATACACCTAAGCAAAACTTCACCTTCTCGGGTTAACGACATCTCCCGTGTATTACGATGAAACAAGCGGACATCCAACATTTTCTCCATTTTTCTTATGGAATGGCTTACGGCACTGGCTGTCAGTTTCAGTTCGCCAGCAGCGGCAGTAAACGAGCAGGTTCGCCCAGCAACTTCAAATACTTTAAGAGATGTCAGCGGTATCTTTTCCAGTAGGTTCATTATTGCATTTCACTCAAATCGTTTTGAATTTAGTTATCTTGTGAATCTTACTACAACTCTTTTAAATTACATACTACAGCAGGTAATGATTATGTATTTTGCGAAAACAAAACTTATTTATTGCAGACATATTTTTTTGATCATATATTTGGATAAATTATCACGTCAATGATGAGTACTAAAACGCCCCACAACATTGATGTTCCGCCAGCGACTGACAACCATCGTTCAGAGCAGCTTGAGGCACTCAATGAGCTGATTAGCCGTGTCAAAAAGCACAGGCAGAATACGCTACCTTTTCGCAAGATAAAGTGGATAAAATTTTCCGTGCCGCCGCCCTGGCTGCGGCAGACGCCCGCATTTCCCTGGCAAAAATGGCCGTCTCTGAATCAGGTATGGGTATCATCGAAGATAAGGTCATTAAAAATAATTTCGCATCTAAATAAATCTACAACGCCTGTAAGGACGAAAAAACCTGCGACATACTGTTCGAAAATGAAACTTTTGGTACTATCACAATTGTTGAACCAGTAGGCATTATCTGCACTATTGTTCCCACCACGAATCCAACTTCCACGGCAATTTTCCAATCGCTGATCAGCCTGAAAACCCGTAATGGTATTATTTTTTCCCCGCAACCACGTGCTAAAAATGCCACTAACCAGGCGGCGGATATTGTCTTACAGGCGGCCATCGATGCCGGCGCGCCAGAAGACATTATCGGCTGGATCGAAGAGCCTTCTGTTGAATTGTCCAGCGCCCAGATGCACCACCCGGATATTAATTTGATCCTGGCAACGGGTGGACCAGGTATGGTTAAAGCGGCTTACAATTCTGGTAAACCAGCTATTGGTGTGGGTGCAGGCAACACACCTGTGGTGAGCGACGAAACTGCCGACATTAAACGCGCCGTATCTTCCGTGCTAATGTCCAAAACCTTCGACAACGGAGTCATCTGCGCTTCCGAACAATCCATTGTCGTGGTTGATTCCGTGTATGACGCGGTACGTCAACGTTTCGCCACTCATGGTGGCTATTTTCTACGCGGTAAAGAGTTAAAAGCAGTTTCTGCATTAATCCTTAAAAACGGTGCGCTGAATGCCGCTATCGTTGGTCAATCTGCCTGTAAAATTGCTGAACTGGCTGGTTTCAGCCTACCTGCCAGCACCAAAATCCTGATTGGCGAAGTCAGCGTGGTTGCTGACTCTGAGCCATTTGCGCATGAAAAATTATCCCCGACTCTGGCGATGAACCGGGCCAAAGATTTTAACAATAGACATAAACCCTGCACTTCCTGCGATAGAGGTGGATCCTGCAGGCTATCATAAATGACCTCTGGTTGGCCTGCCAGCCTGGCGCGCAAGCGCGGCTCAGTAAGACGGTGTCTCGGGAAACTATTAATAATCAGGGCTTCTCTCCCGCCCCGTTAACGCGCATCCTTTTGCCGTTTCATATGCTTATTAGCGCAGGAGGCGCAACAGACCGCCTGCGCCCCATTTGTGCTTTTATGATTAAGGATGATATCCCCATGAGGCTCTCCACCGCGATTCTCGCCCTCAGCTGTGCCCTGGTAACGATCACCGGCTGCACCTCGTCAAAATCGTCACCGGAACGCCACGCCTATGCGTTCGTCGCCCACCGCTCCGATTTTGTCGGCGGCAACTTCACCGTCAACCGTCAGGAAAATTACCGTTTAAACCTGCCGACCTTCACGGCGATGTACGCCCGCGGCCAGCAGGATAAAGCCGCTGGCATGAGCGAAAGCGACGCCCGCCGCACCGCCGAAGCCATCAAACAGCAGGCGGCGCAGGGCACCCGCACCGAGCACGCTTTTACCGGCAACGCCAGCGACAAATGGGATAATGCGATGGAAAATAAAGATGCCGTCCTGTTCGGCAATGAGCTCTCCGGGGCCTATCTCGACGGCTATCTTGGGGTGAAATAACCCGGCGGCGCGCGTCCTGCGCCCCGCCAGAATTTAGCGTTCGACGCTCACCCAGCGCTGCTGCTGATGGCTTTTGACGATCGCCTCGATGATGTACATCACATCGGCGCCGTCGTCGAAAGCGGCGAAGCGCCGGGCCCCGGCCTCCGGCATCTTCCCGGCGCGCACCGCCTGATAAAAATGGCCCATCATATTCTTAAAGGCATCCGGCCAGCCCTCAATATGGCCGCCGGGGTAATGGGCGCTGTCAGCGATCTCCGGCCGCAGCAGGCTGGGGTCGTCGCTGAGCCGCCGATCTGGCTGCTCGCGGTGGCCAATCCACAGCCGCTGGGGCACTTCCTGATCCCAGGCCAGAGAACAGCGGCTGCCGTTAATCTCCACCGCCAGACGGTTTTTCCGCCCGGCGCTCACCTGAGAGACCATAAAGCTGCCTTTGCTGCCATCGTCAAAACGCAACAGCACCGAGCCAAAGTCCTCGGTATCGACAGGCCGGGTTTCATATCCCTGCGCCTCGTGAACGGCGCTGAAGGTCGCTTTGCCATTCACTGGCGCTTTACGCGTCGGCCAGACGATAGACAGATCCGCCATCACCTCGACAATCCGCCGACCGGTCATAAACTGCACGGTATCGCACCAGTGGGAGCCGATGTCGGCCACCGTTCGCGACGCGCCGCCCTGCGCCGCATCAACCCGCCAGTTGTAGTCGGTCTCCAGCAGCATCCAGTCCTGTAAATAGCTGCCGTGCGCCGCGAAGATTCTGCCGACATCGCCATGGCGGATCATCGCCGCCGCCTGCTGGACCATGGCGAACTGGCGATAGACGAAGCTGACGCCGTGCACCACGCCGGCCCGGGCGGCAAACGTCACCAGCTCCCGCGCCTCCTCCGCCGTCATACACAGCGGTTTTTCGGAGAAGACGTGCAGCCCGGCGGCGAGGATCTGCCGGTTAATCTGGGCATGCAGATGGTTCGGCGTACAGTTATGCACCACCTGCAGCCCCGGATGGGCCAGCAGCGCCTCCACGCTGTCGTAGGCATGGGCAATATTCAGCGCTCGCGCCTTGCGCTGCGCCGCCTCAAGGCTGCTGTCGCACAGCGCCACCACCTCGATATCCCCCAGCCGCCGCAGCGCCTCCAGATGCGCCGGACCAATAAACCCTGCCCCAATAATCGCGACCTGAATCATATTATTCCCTCCCGCCGGCGGCAAAGTCATCGAAGGCCCGCCCGGCAACGGGAATGATATGGCGACGAATAAACTCGCTGCCCTCGCGCGCGCCGGTCTCGGCGTCCTTCAGGCAGCACTCCCACTCCAGCACCGCCCAGCCGTCAAAATCATATTCGGTCAGCTTACTGAACACCCCTTTGAAGTCGATCTGCCCGTCGCCGGGAGAGCGGAACCGGCCAGCCCGCTGCTGCCAGGGCTGATAGCCGCCGTAGACGCCATTGCGCCCGTTGCGGCGAAATTCGGCGTCCTTGACGTGAAACGCTTTAATACGCGAATGATAGATATCGATATAGGTCAGGTAGTCCATCTGCTGCAGATGCAGGTGGCTCGGGTCATAGAGCATATTGCAGCGCGGATGGTTATCCACCCGCGCGAGAAAACGCTCAAAGGTCACGCCATCATGCAGGTCTTCGCCGGGGTGGATCTCGTAGCAGACATCAACGTCCTGCTCGTCGAAGAGGTCCAGCAGCGGCCGCCAGCGCCGGGCCAGCTCGGCAAAGGCCTCATCCAGAAGCGGCTGATTATGCGGCGGCCATGGATAAAAAAAGGGCCATGCCAGCGCCCCGGAAAAGGTCGCATGGGCCTTCAGCCCCAGGCGACCGGAGGCCACCGCCGCCTGCTTGACCTTCTCCACCGCCCAGCGCTGGCGCGCCTGCGGATCGCCATGCAGCGCCGCCGGAGCGAAGGCGTCAAACGCCGCGTCATACGCCGGATGCACCGCCACCAGCTGTCCTTCAAGGTGGGTGGACAGCTCGCTGATCGCCAGCCCATGCTCCGCCAGGACACCGCTGACCTCGTCGCAGTAGGTCTGGCTCGCCGCCGCCCGCTCGACATCGAAAATCGCCGGGTGGTTGCAGGGGATCTGCAATGCCTTGTACCCGAGGCCGGCGGCCCACTGCGCCACCCCCTCCAGCGTGTTGAACGGCGCCTGCGGGCCGATAAACTGCGCCAGAAAAATGCCCGGTCCCTTAATCGTTTTCATACCCCCTCCTGAAAAATTAGTGCGGCTCTTTCTCGTTGTACTGGAAAGAGAAAAGGAAAATCAGCGCGATAACCGCGGCGGCCACCGCCGGGATCCACCAGAAGGTCACCCAGGCCTGCGGCACGCTCTGCCCGGCCACCAGATGGTTATACAGCGCGCCGGAAATCTGCGAGCCCAGCAGCATGCCGATCCCGTAGGTGAACATCACAATCATGCTCTGCGCCTGGCCTTTGACCTTCTCGCCCGCCACGCGGTCGGTATAGATAAAGCCGACGACAAAGAAAAAGTCATAGCACACGCCGTGCAGCAAAATGCCGAGATAGAGCAGGAAGCGCCCCTCTTCGCTGACGCCGAGGGCGAAAAAGGCATAGCGCACAAACCACGCCACCATGCCGATAAGCAGCATGTATTTCACCCCGAGGCGACGGAACAGCAGCGGGATCACCAGCATAAAGACGATCTCTGACATCTGGCCGAAGGACATCGCGGTGCTGACATCCTTAACGCCGGCATCCGCCAGATACGACGCGGTATAGGCGTAATAGGTACCTAATGGCACGGAAATTAAGGTGGCGCAGAGGGAGAAAATCAGGAAATGGCGCGTTTTCAGCAGCGCGAAGGCGTCCGCGCACAGCAGATCGCGAAACTGAACCGGCATGCCTTTGGCCGGCGCCGGGGTGTGGGGCAGCGTCAGGCTGTAGATCGCCAGCGCCACCGAACAGAGCGCCGCCAGGGTGAAGATGCCGGTGGTGTCAGAGATGCCGGTCACCCCGATGCAGATCCCGGCGATAATCCAGCCGATGGTGCCGAACACGCGGACCACAGGAAAGGTTTTATCGACGTTAGCCAGGCTGTGGAAGGCGATATTGTTGGTCAGCGCCAGGGTCGGCATGTAGCACAGCGTATAGCCGAACAGCAGGCCAATCAGCAGCGCACCGTTCTGCGCCACCAGCGCCTGGGGGACAAACCACAGGATCGCCGCCCCGGCCAGGTGCATCACCGCCATCACCTTCTGCGAGGCGAAAAAGCGATCCACCAGCATCCCCAGCACAAAGGGAGACAGGATGGAGGCGATCGGCCCGGCGGAGAACGCGTCGCCGATCAGCAATGACATCTCATAGCGGGTCATGACCAGCCCCAGGGTCACCGACCAGCTGCCCCAGATAAAGAACTGCATAAACATCATTAACGACAGCCGCGGCACCAAAAAACGGTGGCTCACGCGGACACTTTCCCGACCTTCTGTTGTTGTGACCATGTTGCTCGCCCTCAGAAAAGTAATCGATTACAAAATCGCACAAAACAAAAGTAATCGATTACAAAAAGAAGATCGCCAGGCAAATGCGCCACCTGCGAAGAGGATCACAATAAAAAGGCAGGCAGCCCCGCCGGACGGCGGGGCATCTCGCTTACGCCGGGCGGCGCAGCAGTTTGAAGGCGATAAACAGGAACAGGATCCACACCGGCAGCAGGATCGCCGACAGGCGCATCCCGTCGATCGTGCACATCAGCGCCAGAATCAGCCCAAGGAAAGCAATGCAGAAGTAGTTGCTGGCGGGCGCCAGCAGCGCTTTAAACTTCGACTCACGCCCTTTGCGGCGCTGGGCGGCGCGGAACTTCAGATGCGCCATGCAGATCATGATCCAGTTCAGCAGCAGCGTCGCCACCACCAGGGCCATCAGCAGTCCCAGCGCTTCATGCGGCAGCAGGTAGTTCAGCACCACCACCAGCGAGGTGATAATCCCCGAGAGCAGCAGAGAGTTCACCGGCACGCCGCGCTTGCTGACGCGGGCGAGGAACGTCGGCGCATTGCCCTGCACCGACAGGCCGAACAGCATCCGGCTGTTGGAGTACACGCCGCTGTTATACACCGACAGCGAAGCCACCAGAATGACGAAGTTCAGCGCGGACGCCACCAGGTTGCTGTCGAGATGATGGAAAATCATCACAAACGGGCTGCTGTCGGATTTGATCTCCACCCATGGGTAGAGCGCCAGCAGCACCACCAGCGAACCGATATAAAACAGCAGGATACGATAAACCACCTGGTTGACCGCTTTCGGAATGCTCTTTTCCGGATTTTGCGCTTCCGCGGCGGTGATACCGATAAGCTCCAGCCCGCCGAAGGAGAACATGATCACCGCCAGCGACAGGATAAGACCATGCCAGCCGGTGGCGAAGAAACCGCCGTGCTTCCACAGATTATCGAAACCCGCCTTGCTGCCGCCGTGGCCGCCAAACAGCATCCACAGGCCAAAGGCAATCATGCCGATAATCGCCAGCACTTTTATCAGCGCGAACCAGAACTCCGCTTCGCCATACAGGCGCACGTTGACGAGATTGACGGCGTTAATAATGAGGAAGAAGGCCGCCGCCCAGATCCAGGTCGGAACGTCGGGCAGCCAGTACTGCATGTAGATCCCGGCGGCGGTCAGCTCCGCCATTCCCACCAGCACGAACATCACCCAGTAGTTCCAGCCGGACAGGAAGCCGGCGAATGGGCCCCAATATTTGTAGGCAAAGTGGGCAAAGGAGCCGGATACCGGCTCTTCCACCACCATTTCGCCCAGCTGGCGCATGATCAGAAAAGCGACAATCCCGGCCACCGCGTAGCCCAGCAAGACCGCCGGGCCAGCCATTTGAATCGCCGGACCAATGCCGAGAAACAGGCCGGTGCCAATCGCGCCGCCAAGGGCGATAAGTTGAATGTGTCGGTTCTGTAAACCGCGATGAAGCGTCGGGCCGCTCTCTTCTACGGCATCCGACGACGTTGACGCGTCTTTCACGTCGTTCCCCTGTGTGTTTTTGCGAAGGGGCACCTTTTATCACTTAGGGGGGATTGTCGCAAGTTGCGTGGGGCTATGGCGGCGGCTAGATTCCCCCCACGCTTGCACGATCCCAGGCCGGGCAAGGCGTCGTCGTCCGGCACATACGCGGCTGACTACCCGCTCTCTTTGCCCGCTGGCGCTGCGCTTACCGGGCCTACGTAGACGCCTGTAGCCCGGTCAGGAAAACTTAATATCGCACCATCACCGACTTCAGCTCCGTGTAGTCATCGATAAACGCGCTGCCGAATTCGCGACCGATGCCCGAGCCCTTCATGCCGCCGAACGGCACCGCCGGGTCGAGGAAGGTATGCATATTGACCCACACGATGCCGGCGTCTATCGCCTCCGAGTAGCGCAGCGCCAGGCGAATATTATCCGACCAGACGCTGGCCGCCAGGCCATACGGCGAGGCATTCATCCGCGCCAGCGCCTCGTCTTCACTGTGATAGCCGATAAAGCTGCACACCGGGCCGAAGGTCTCCTCGCGCATCAGGGTGCTCTCTTCACTGCGCACTTTGACCGCCGTCGGCTGCAGGAAATAGCCCTCCCCCGGCAGGGCTTCGCCGCCGCAGACGATGGTATCGCCCTCGTCGCGTGCGGTCTGAATGAGCCGCAATACTTTTTCATGCTGCTGGCGATTGGCCAGCGGCCCCATCAGCGTGCGCTCATCCAGCGGCGATCCCGGCGTGAAGGCGCTGAGTCTTTCTTTCAGCAGCGCCAGCACCGCATCCAGTTTGCCCTGCGGCAGATAAAAGCGCTCCGCGGCGGCGCAAATCTGCCCCTGGTTCAGGTAGCCGGCTTCAAGAATGCCGTTGACCATCGCCTCCGGCGTCAGGTCGTCAAGAAACAGCGCGGCGTTTTTGCCCCCCAGCTCAAGGGTCACCCGTTTACCGAAAGCGCCAGCCGACTGCTGGACTTTCTCGCCGGTAGCCACCGAGCCGGTGAAGCTCACCTTGGCGCAGGCCGGATGGGTAATCAGCCGCTGAGCAATCTCGCCGCCGGCGCCGTTGACCACGTTAATCACCCCGTCAGGAATACCCACCGCTTTCGCCAGCTCCGCCACGCGCAGCAGCGTCAGCGGCGTATACTCGCTCGGCTTGAGGACGATGGTGCAGCCGCAGACCAGGGCCGCCGCCAGCTTCCAGACGGCAATCATGATTGAGAAGTTCCACGGCACGATGCCCACCACCACCCCCAGCGGCTGACGGCGGGTGAAGGCGGTATATTTCTCCCCGGCCATCGACGGCAGTGACACATCCAGCGTTTCGCCGGTCACCTTCCCCGCCCAGCCGGCGAAGTAGCGCAGGAACGCGACCGATTGATCCAGCTCTAACATGCGTGCCAGCGTGATGGTCTTACCGGAGCAGAGACTTTCCAGCTGCGCCAGCGCTTCGCGATGCTCAGCCAGGGCATCCGCCAGCTTCAGCAGCAAGGTTCCGCGCGCCAGCGTCGGCATTTCGCGCCACTGACTAAACGCCTGGCGGGCGCTCTCTACCGCGCGGTCCGCCTGGTCGCTATCCGCCGCGGTGACCTCGGCGATCGCCCGCCCGGTGGCCGGGTTGATCACCGCAAACGGCGCGCCGCGGCCCGCCTCTCGCTCACCGGCGATAAACTGCCCGTGCGGCTGGCGTAAAAAGGCGGTCACTTCCGCCAGTAAGGTTATCTCGCTCATCGTCAGTACCCGTTTTTTCAGCAACGTTGGCCCATCACAGCACGGCTTCCCGCCGCCGCCCATCGTTCTAAAGAACGTCATTCTTCCGGACGATATTCAACGCCCGCGCGGCGTGCTGTGATGAGGAACTTGAGCGAGGCAAGACCACAGGGTAACGCGATGAACATCAAAATCGATGCGCTGAACTACTACGGCGCGACGAAGAAATACCACCTCCATTTTCCGGCGCTGCGGGAAGATATTGAAGCCGACGTGGTGATTATCGGCGGCGGCTTCTCCGGCATTAACACCGCCCTTGAGCTGGCGGAACAGGGCATCACCAACGTGGTGGTGCTGGAAGCACGCCATCTCGGCTACGGCGGCACCGGGCGCAACGGCGGCCAGGTGATGGCCGGTATCGGTCACGATATCGAAGCGGTAAAAAAGCACGTCGGCAAAGAGGGGCTGGAGACGCTGTTTAAAATCGCCAACCTCGGCGCAGGCATCATTCGCGAGCGCATCCGCAAATACAACATCGACGCCGATTTCGTCCCCGGCTACGGCTACCTCGC
This sequence comes from Klebsiella sp. GG_Kp146, assembly GCF_040061975.1. NCBI lineage: Bacteria > Pseudomonadati > Pseudomonadota > Gammaproteobacteria > Enterobacterales > Enterobacteriaceae > Klebsiella > Klebsiella sp. GG_Kp146. The sequence continues at coordinate 12,160 of NZ_JBEAHA010000017.1, read as the reverse complement.
CTATAACCAGCGGCAGCTCAAAACGCTGCGCCAGTGGGAGAAAGAGTTTAAGGCCGCCACCCCGGATGAAGATATCGAACTGTATACCGGGAAAGAGGTGCAGCAGGTGGTCGGCTCCGAGGTCTACTGCGGCGCGCTGAAACATATGGGCGGCGGGCAGATCCATTCGCTCAATATGCTCCTCGGCTCGGCGCAGGCCGCCCATTCGCTGGGGGTGAAGATCTTCGAATCCTCGCCGGTGGTGGAGGTGAATTACGGCAAACAGGTGCGGGTACGGACCGCGATGGGCAGCGTCAAAGCCGCCAAACTGCTATGGGCCTGCGACAGCTTCCTCAACAATATGGAGCCGGAGATCTACAACAAAACGCTGGTCACCTACTCCTACCAGGTATCGACCGAGCCGCTCTCCGATGAACTGATCGAGCGCATCAGCCCGCTGCGCGGCGCCTTCAGCGATATTCGCCCGGTGATTAATTATTACCGCGTCACCCGGGAAAACCGCCTGCTGTTCGGCAGCGCCACCCGCTTTGTGGAGTATACGCCGAACGATTTCGCCGCCTGGAACCGCACCCTGCTGGCGGAGGTCTTCCCCTATTTGAAGGATGTGAAGATCGATTTCGCCTGGGGCGGGCCGATGGCCTGTAGCGCCAACCTGTTCCCGCAGATCGGCACCCTACGCGATCACAACAACGTCTTTTACGTCCAGGGGTACTCCGGCTTCGGCGTCACCCCGTCGCACATCGTGTGCAAAATCCTCGCCGAAGGGATCAACGGCGGTTCCGACCGCTATCGTCTGCTGAGCAGCATCCCCCACGCGACCATCCACGGCCGTGACAGCCTGCGCTTGCTATTAGTCACCGCCGGAAAACTGATGCATCAAACCGCCGGTTTCTGGAAAGGCCGGAGTTAACCAGGAGAACGCTATGCACGCTTTTAAACTTAAACACCCGGTGCCCGACCTGCAGCCGATCGGCAGCGTCAGCCTGCTCGGCGCGACGCCGACCGCCGGCGACCCGCAGGTGGCCGGGGCGATGATCTACGGCGAGCCGCAGGATGCCTTTACCTGCGGACTGTTTTCGTCCACTGAGGGGAGCTTTACCATGACCTATCCGTTTACCGAACACGCCACCGTGCTGGAAGGCGAAGTGGAGCTGACCGTCGCCGGCGGCGAGCCGCAGCGCTTTGCGCCGGGCGACAGCTGGTTTGTTAAACAGGGTACCGAAGTGGAGTGGAAAATCCTGACGCCGCGCTTTGTGAAGCACTACCTGGCGAACGTCGAGACGCGCTAACGCGCTGCGCTTGCCCGGGCCGGGGGGACGAATGCCGTCGCCAGGCCGGGTCAGGCGCCAGCCGCCACCCGGCAGAAACAGGCGCAATGTGGCAAGACGGATGGCCCCGGTTTTCGGGGTCATGTTGTTTATCCACCCTCACATTCATCGACGGCGTCACAGAATCATGCGCCGCCCTCCACCTTCCGGACGATATTCGTTGAGCAGGATGCCCGCCTAAATTATGACTATCCGGGAGTGGCGCTGGCTATTCCCTGCCCTCCCCCACTATTGTGCAGAGGTTGACTATGTTTAGTAACAGACTTGCCAGCCATCTTGAGCGCGGGGTCGTCGGCTTCCCGACCACTCTCGCCAGCTCCGTCGGGCTGATTATGGCCAGCCCGGTGATCCTGACGGTGACCAGCGGCTTCGGCATGGGCGGTGATACCTTCGCGCTGGCGGTGCTGCTGGCCTTTATTATGATGCAGGCGCAGGTCACCACCTTTGCCGAGGCGGCGACGCTCATTCCCACCACCGGTTCGGTGTACGACTATATCTCCTGCGGCATGGGACGCTTCTTCGCCATCACCGGCGCGCTGTGCGCCTATCTGATCGTGCATATTTTCGCCGGGACGGCGGAGACGATCCTGGCCGGCATTATGGCGCTGGTGAACTTCGAATCGATCAACGCCCAGATGGCCGCTCACCAGAACACCTGGATGGTGGGCGTCGGCATGGTGGTGGTTTTCGGCCTGTTGAACGCCATCGGCGTGGAAATCTTCGGCAAGGTCGAAGTGGTGCTGACCTTCGGCATGTGGACCACGCTGACCATTTTCGGCCTGTGCGGCATTTTTATGGCGCCGGTCACCCACCTTTCCGGCTGGTTCGGCACGCCGCTGAACGTCAGCGATATCCATGGCCTGTTCGGCTATATCGGCATGGCGATGTTTATGTTCGTCGGTTGCGAACTGGTGACGCCGATGGCGCCGGAGATCAAACAGGCTCACCGTACCATTCCGCGGGCGATGGCGCTGGGCCTGCTGGGGGTCGCCAGCTGCATGTTTATCTACGGGGCGGCGATCAACCGCCAGGTGGAGAACACCGTGCTCGACGCGGCCAACAACGTCCATCTGCTGGATACGCCGATGGCGATCCCGGCCTTCGCCGAGCGGGTGATGGGCCACGCCGGCCAGTACTGGCTGGGGGTCGGGCTGCTGCTGGCGGGCTGCGCCACCATCAATACGCTGATGGCCGCGGTACCGCGCATTATTTACGGTATGGCGCTGGACGGCGCGCTGCCCCGCTTCCTGACCTGGCTGCATCCGCGCTTTAAAACGCCGGTGATCGCCATCGCCATCGGGGTGGCGATCCCCTGCCTGCACGCCTGGTATCTGAACGGCGATCTGGACCGCATCGTGCCGCTGATCCTCGCCGCGGTCTGCGCCTGGGGCGTCGCCTATCTGCTGGTTACTCTGTCGGTGGTGATGCTGCGCATTCGCCGCCCGGACCTGCCGCGCGCCTACCGCTCGCCGTGGTTCCCGCTGCCGCAGATTATCTCCAGCGTCGGGATTATCATCGCTATCGTCAATATCACCCCGCCGGGGATGGACAGCCGCCAGGTGCTGGTGCCGTTCGGCATTATGCTCGGCCTGACCGCCGCCTACGCCCTGTTCTGGACGGTGTGCGTACAGCGCGTCAATCCGTTCAAGCCGCTGGTGGTGGAAGAGGTGGTCGACCGCGCCATCAGCAACTACGAAAAACAGACCCGCGGGGAGATGACGCCAGATGTCCTCCGTCCCCTGGTTTGAGACGCCGTTAATGAACGCGGTGCAGCGCGATCTGGCCGGCTGGCCCTGCGAAAAGCTTAGCGAGCGCAGCGCGCTGCTGCGATTGAACGACGCCACCGCCGTCACCTTCAGCGTGCGTCAGAAGCGGCTGTTTATGGCCAGCATTCACAGCTGCGAATTTGTCGTCGCAGGGCCGGTCACCCGGCCCGTGCGCGGTCACATTCGCGCCCATCAATCCGGCTGGTGGAAACGCCAGCCGATCCGCTTTATCGGCGGCAAAGGCAGCGAGGAACTCGCCGGCTATCTCAACGGGTTTCCTAATCTCCAGCAGACCCTAAGCGAACTGGACTACCGCCGCTTTTCGTTGACCTTTGACGGTAACGGCTGGCGCTGCAGTATTGAACCCTGGGCCGCCAGCGAAGTGGTCTGTAAAATGCCGCCGCTGCGCCGTTATCTGCGGCTGGAAGCGCAGCAGCGGATGCTGCTGCTCAGCGTGCTGGCGATGATCAATCAGGCAGTCAGTCAGTGGATGCGCGGTGAAATCGTAGATGAGAAAGCATTTTCTTCCCCGCCATCACAGCGGGGAAGCTGAGCCGGTTTACTGCAGGCCAAACCGTTGCGCCAGCCGATCGATGGCCTGCCTCTGGAACTGCGCAAACTCCGCCCGCGGCTGCTGCTGCTGAATAAATTCCAGCAGCGGATCCTGGACCGCGGTGCGAATGCCGCTCAGGGCCTCCATCACCGCCAGGCCGCAGAACGGCACGTAGGATTCGGCGTAGCCGCCCTCGTGCACCATCACCAGTTTCCCGCCGCACAGACGATCCGCCGCCTGCTGCACCAGCCCGGTCATCGCCCGGAAGCTGTCGCTGTGCAGCTGCATCCGCGCCAGCGGGTCCATGGCGTTGGCATCATAGCCGCAGGCGATGATAATCAGCTCCGGCTCAAAGCGCGCCAGCGCCGGAATAACGATGGTTTCCAGCGCATAGCGCCAGCTGTCGTCCCCCGCCCCGGCCAGCAGCGGAATATTGATGTTGTAACCTTCGCCCGCGCCCGCGCCGCGATCGTCCTCACCGGCATAACCGGGTGGGAAGCAACCGTCCTGATGCAAGGAGATGGTCAGCACGTCGTCGCGCTGCAGGTAGATATGCTGGGTGCCGTTGCCGTGATGAACGTCCCAGTCAATGATCGCCACCTTGCCGAGCCCCAGCAGCGCTTTCGCCCGCTCGACGGCAATCGGAATATTGGCGAGGAAACAGAAGCCCATCGACTGGTCCGGCAGGCAGTGGTGTCCGGGCGGCCGCGACAGCGAATAGGCATTATCCAGCTCGCCCTTCAGCACCGCTTCCACCGCCGCGCAGGCCAGTCCGGCGGAGAGACAGGCGATTTCATAACTGCCCGGCCCCAACGGCGCCTCTTTGCCCAGCATGCCGCCGCCGTTATCGCTTATCGCCTTGAAGCGCTCCAGATAGCTGTCGGGATGGATCCGCCGCAGGTCCGCAAGGCTTGCCGGCGCCGCGCTGCGCAGCGCCAGCTGCGGCGTCAGCCCGGAGACGTCCATCAGGTTTTTCATCCGCCGTTTGGTCTCCGGCGATTCGGCATGACCGCCGCCGGCAGGCGGTTGCACCCACCCGCCCACCGGCAGCGTCACCGCGTGCAGACCGGTACTGTGCCAGAAACAACGTTCATCAAAGAAGAAACCGGTTTTTCTTTTCACTCTATCCTCCCGTTGGCTAAGCCTTAGCCGGCGGCCGACGCCGCCGCAATCAAAATCAGTGACAGCAGCGCGCAGCCCCCTGCCGCCAGCAGCAGCGGATCGGCGCTGGCAAAATGCTGCAGTAAAGCCCCGGCTAATGCCGGACCGGCCGCCATGCCGCCGCCGATCACCAGATTAATGCTGTTCATCAGCCGGCCGTTGTTATCGAGCCCGGCGACGCGGGCGAGAATAAAGGGCAGCACGAAGGTCCAGGTGAACTTAAACAGCAGCGCCGCGATGGCGTAGCGCGCCAGCAGCGGCTGGCCGATCAGCAGCCCGACGCTGAGGATCAGCAGGCCGTAGCCCAGCCACACCGGCAAACGATCGGCCCGCCGGGTGCCGCGCAGGGCCGCGCCCCCCGCGCCGATAATGCCGCAGACCGTCGCCGCCGCCAGCACCAGGCCGACCTGCGTCGGGCTCAGGCCCGCCGCCGCGCCGAGGGTGCCGATAAAGGTCCACACCGCGCTAAGGCTGATATAGAAGGTCAGCACCGCGAGGACCGCCAGCGCCTGACGCCACAGCGCCGTCGGCGGCTGCTGGCGTGAGACGGACAACGGTTGAAAGCGCGGCGGGAAAGCCGACACCAGCGGCAGGCAGCAGAGCATAATGGCGGCGAGGATCAGATAGACCACCTTGAGGCCAAAGCTGGCAAACAGCCCGGGCAGCACCAGCAGGCCAAGCATCCCCAGCAGCAGTTGCCCAAGCACCCAGAAGGCATAGACTCGCGACGGGTTCGAGGTTCCCGCCGCGCAGCTGATGCACAGAATCATCAGCGTGCCGCCGGCCAGCGAGGCGAGAAAGCGCACCGCCAGCAGCGTCTCATACTGGGTCACCGCCGCCGAGGCGAGATTGGCTGTCAGAAACACAACCCCGGCCGTCAGGGCGACCCGCCGCCAGTCGAGGCGACTCATCCACCACCACGCCGGCAGCGTCGCCAGGCTCATCGCCCCCAGTTCCGCCGAGAACAACCAGCCGATCTGGCCGGGTTTTAGCTGCCATTCGCTGGCCAGCTGCGCCGCCACCGCCGGCGCGGTCATCAGAATACCCGGCGCAATTGCGGCGAAAATCACAATCGCCGCCAGCAAACGCAGGGACACGACCAGCCCGGCGGGCCGGGAAAGCGCATGTTCAGTGAGAGGGGTACTTGACATCGTAGGGCGTGCTCCGGTCAAAAAAGCCTCCCCCCGGAGGGGTCTCCAGGGAGTGATACCCACAGGCATCAGGAAAACGCCGTGCTGCCACGGCGCGCGCGGGATGCGATAGTCAGATCACAGATGCAGCGTACGCTGAGCGGCCGGCATCCAGGTTCGGGAAACGAGTTCAGTACGATTGACCACTTCGGTCTTAGCGAAAATATTGCGCAGGTGCGTTTTCACCGTCGAGAGCGAGATATCCAGCCGGCGGGCAATCAGCTTATTGCTGGCCCCTTCGCGCACCATGCCGACGATTTCCCGCTCTTTGGCCGTCAGGATGGCGGGCAGGTCATCTTCGTCCTGCAGGCAGTCGCGGATCGCCAACTCCACCAGCGGCAGCACCGCCTGGGCCCGATGACGCTCTTCGCTGGAGAAAGGCACGTCGCGCATCAGCGAGATACCGGCGACGATCCGCCGCTCGCGGCGAATAAAGATCTCGGTCATGTCGCGCACATTATTCGGCAACATAAATTCATGATAATAATGCCGGTTGCGGTCGCAGAGCCGCGGCGTCATCGCCGCCATGGTGGTGTTCTGGTGGCTAAAGCGCGACGGCAGCAACGGATCCAGCGGCTGGAAGTTTTCCAGATATTGTTGGTGCGTATTATCAGAAATATTATGCAATATATAGTTTTCGGGTTTTAACCGATTATTTACTCGATAAAATACCGCCGAAGACAGTGGAATTAACTGGGAAATAGTCTGTAAACAACGGGCTATTATCGCATCATTACGGCTGGCTTTTAACAAAGCAGACATGATAGGGCCTCCCCGTCGAGGTGCTGGTACATGACACATGAATGACTACCGATTATTGAAGCATACATTTCACATTTAAGTAACACAATCATTAACATATTAACAGTGTGATAGCCGTTACAAAATTTTCAGCAATCCATTGTTATATAAAGCATTTAAAAAACACACCCGCCATGCTTTACGATAGCGGCGTTAAAACATAAACAAAAAAGATTAACACCCGGCGGACAGGCCCCAGGTGATAAAAAAACCCTATCCCGGACGCGTCTCTCTCATCCTTAAGAACGATGGATTTCTGTTTTTTTTCACTTATACCTCTAACAGGATGCAATTAATTTTCGCCGCGGCTTAATCATGTGATTACGCCTGACCCGCTGTTGCCAAAATAATATCAACAGCGCCGGTCATTAACCGAGGATAAGCCGATGCTGAATATCGCCGCCCTGCGCCAGCAGCAAATTCCGCTGGCCGCTGAGCCGCGCTCGCCGGTGCCGTTTCATATTCTGATGAAGCCGATTGGCCCCGCCTGCAATCTCGCCTGCCGCTACTGCTATTACCCACAGGATGAAACGCCGGTCAACAAGATGGACGAGGCGCGGCTGGAGCAGTTTATCCGCCGCTATATCGCCGCCCAGCCCGCCGGCGCGCGAGAAATCAACTTTGTCTGGCAGGGCGGCGAGCCGCTGCTGGCCGGCCTGAGCTTCTACAAAAAAGCGCTCGCCCTGCAGGCGCGTTATGCCCCCGACGGCGTCACCATCAGCAACAGCCTGCAGACCAACGGCACGCTGATCAACGACGCCTGGTGCCGGCTGTTTCGCGAGCATCGCTTTATTATCGGCTTGAGCCTCGAAGGCAGCGAAGCGCTACAGGACCAGCATCGTCCGGATAAACGCGGCCGGGCCACCTGGCCGGCGGCGCTGCGCGGCATCGACCTTCTCCACCAGCATCAGGTGGAGTTTAACCTGCTGGTGGTGGTGCATAACGAGATGGCGGCGCACGCGGCGGCGATTTATGACCGGGTGGTCAGCCTCGGCGCGCGCTATCTGCAGTTTCAGCCGCTGATGAGCGAAGGCGCAGCGCTGCGCGAGGGCTATCAGCTGAGCGCCGATAACTGGGGGCGTTTTATGGTCGGCATCTGGCGGCAGTGGCAGAAGCGCTGCGACAAGGGGCGGGTGTTCGTCATCAATATCGAGCAGGCGTGGGCGCAGTACTTCACCCACACCAGCGGCAGCTGCGTGCACAGCGCCCGCTGCGGCAGCAATCTGGTGATGGAGCCCGACGGAGAGCTCTACGCCTGCGATCATCTGATCAACGCCGAGCATCGGCTGGGCCGCCTCGATGAGCAGACGCTCGCCGCCGCGGTCGACGCCTCGGTGCAACTGCCTTTCGGTCAGCAGAAAAGCCTGCGCCGCGAATGCCAGACCTGCGCGGTCAAAATGGTCTGCCAGGGCGGCTGTCCGGCGCATCTCAACGCCGCGGGCAACAACCGCCTCTGCGGCGGCTACTACCGCTTCTTTAGCGAAATTCTTGCGCCCGTGCGCCCCTTTTCCCGCGACCTTCAAGGGCTGCAAGCCTGGCGGGCCGCGTTTGTCGGGGCCGCGCATCCGGCGTAGCCCGTTGCTCTGAAGCTATCCCTTTGAAACAGGAGAATCCGTTGTGAATAAAACAGCCATGGCCGCGGCGGTCAGTGTCATCCTCGCCGGCGGCGCGCACGCCGCGCAGCAGGAGCGTCCGAACGTCATCGTCATTATCGCCGATGATATGGGCTACTCGGACATTAGCCCCTTCGGCGGCGAGATCCCCACCCCCAACCTGCAGGCGATGGCCGAGCAGGGGATGCGCATGAGCCAGTATTACACCTCGCCGATGTCGGCCCCGGCGCGCTCCATGCTGCTCACCGGCAACAGCAACCAGCAGGCCGGGATGGGCGGCATGTGGTGGTATGACAGCACTATTGGCAAGGAGGGCTACGAGCTGCGGCTGACCGACCGCGTCACCACCATGGCCGAGCGCTTTAAAGACGCGGGGTATAACACTCTGATGGCCGGCAAGTGGCACCTCGGTTTTGTTCCCGGCGCCACGCCGAAGGACCGCGGCTTTAACCACGCTTTCGCCTTTATGGGCGGCGGCACCAGCCATTTTAACGACGCTATTCCGCTGGGTACCGTTGAAGCGTTTCACACCTTCTACACCCGCGACGGCGAGCGCGTCTCCCTGCCGGACGATTTCTACTCCAGCGAGGCCTACGCCCGGCAGATGAACAGCTGGATTAAAGACACGCCGCAGGAACAACCGGTCTTCGCCTGGCTGGCCTTTACCGCCCCGCACGACCCGCTGCAGGCGCCTGACGAATGGATCAAGCGCTTCGAAGGCCAGTATGAGCAGGGCTACGCCGAGGTCTATCGCCAGCGTATCGCCCGCCTGAAAGCGCTGGGGATTATCCATGACAACACCCCGCTCCCGCACCTTGAGCTGGATAAAGAGTGGGACGCGCTGACCCCGGAGCAGCAGAAATATACCGCGAAAGTGATGCAGGTCTACGCGGCGATGATCGCCAATATGGACGCGCAGATCGGCACCCTGATGGAAACGCTGAAGCAAACCGGTCGCGATAAAAACACCCTGCTGGTGTTCTTAACCGACAACGGCGCCAACCCGGCGCAGGGCTTCTACTACGAATCCACCCCGGAATTCTGGAAGCAGTTTGACAACAGCTATGACAACGTTGGCCGCAAAGGCTCGTTTGTCTCCTACGGTCCGCACTGGGCCAACGTCAGCAACGCCCCTTACGCCAACTATCACAAAACCACCAGCGCTCAGGGCGGCATTAACACCGACTTTATGATCGCCGGCCCCGGGATTACCCGCCACGGTAAAATCGACGCCTCGACGATGGCGGTGTATGACGTGGCGCCGACCCTGTTTGAATTCGCCGGTATCGATCCGAACAAATCGCTGGCGAAGAAGCCGGTGCTGCCGATGATTGGCGTCAGCTTTAAGCGCTATCTCACCGGCGAAGTGCAGCAGCCGCCGCGCGGGAACTACGGCGTCGAGCTGCATCATCAGGCGGCGTGGGTCGATGGCGAATGGAAGCTGCGGCGGCTGGTGCCGCGGGGCTTCACCGCCGGCGACGCGCCGTGGCAGCTGTTTAATCTGCACGACGATCCGCTGGAAACTCATGACGTCGCGGCCCAACACCCCGATCGGGTCAAAGCGATGAGCGAAGCCTACGAGGCGTTCGCCAGACGCACCATGGTCACCCGGGCGCAGGGCAAAATGATCGATTACGTCGGCATCGACAGCAAGACCGGACGCTATCTGGCGGTCGACCCCGCCACCATGAAGCCGGTTCCGGCGCCGCAGGCGATCCCGGTGAGCGAGCTCCATTAACCGACCCGGCTATCGTTCTTCCGGGCGATAGCCGGGAGCTGGCGCGCTTTTTAAGGTAACCGGAAACCCCATTACAGGAGAGAGCGAATGGCGAGAGTCGTGGTGATCACCGGCGGCGGAACCGGAATTGGCGCCACCTGCGCGCGGCTGATGCGCGCCGCGGGCGACCGGGTGTTTATTACCGGACGGCGCGAGGCGCCATTGCGGGCGGTCGCCGATGAGACCGGCGCCACGGCGCTGATGGGCGATGCCGCCGACGGCGAGGCGTGGCGCCAGCGGCTACTACCGGCCATTCTCGACCAGGCCGGCGGTATTGATGTCCTCATCTGCAGCGCCGGCGGGATGGGCAACAGCCCCGCCGCCGATACCAGCGACCGCCAGTGGCGCGAGGCGCTGAACGGCAATCTCACCAGCGCCTTCGCCAGCGTTCGCGCCTGCCTGCCCTCGCTGATTGCCCGCCGCGGCAACGTGCTGTTTGTCGCCTCCATCGCCTCGCTGGCCGCCGGTCCGCAGGCCTGCGGCTACGTCACCGCCAAACACGCCTTAATCGGCCTGATGCGCTCCGTCGCCCGCGATTACGGCCCGCAGGGGGTGCGCGCCAACGCCGTCTGCCCCGGCTGGGTCACCACGCCGATGGCGGATGAAGAGATGCTCCCGCTGATGCAGGCGGAAGGGTTGTCGCTGACTGAGGCGTATCAGCGGGTCTGTCGCGACGTTCCGCTGCGCCGACCCGCCAGCCCCGTGGAGATAGCCGAGGTCTGTCAGTTTCTCTGTTCGCCGCAGGCCGCCATCATCAGCGGCGCTACGCTGGTCGCCGACGGCGGCGCCAGTATCGTCGATGTTCCCACTCTGGCGTTTGCCTAACGCCCTACTCTGTTCAGGAGCCCCTATGACTTCAGAAGCCGTATTTATCCAGGTCGGCGCGCTGGCCGATGGTTTTGCGCCACACGGTAATGTACTCGCCACCGCCAGCCTGCCCGCAGACGAGCGCTTTACCTTTTATGTCGCCGGGAGCGAGCCGCAGCAGTTGATCATCGAAGATGAGCAGACGCTAAGCTGGAACGGCACGCGCACTCCCTGGCGGGCGACCGCCCTGCGCCCGGATATTCTGTTTATCGACTTCCTTGACCCGGAGCGGGATAACGCCAGCATCAGCGCGGTATGTAACCTGACGCAGCGCAACGCTACCCTGGTCTATGGCCAGCTGCCGGACGAAGCCGCCGCGCGGCTGGACGCCTTCAGCCGGGTGGAGCGAGGCCTGCCGCTGACCGCGGTAGAAGCGCGCTTTGTCTTCGCCCGCCTGGATGCGCAGCCGGGGCCGCTGCCGGGCTTTACTCCTGCGCTGGTCGGCATGCGCAATCAGTACACCTACAGCCCGACCGAGCGCTATGAGCACATCTATCTCAACGATAATTTTTACGCCTGGCAGTGTCTGGACGGCGTGGAAAAGGGGCTGGCGGATGTCGACCGCTGCCACTATGTGCTGGTGGCGGAGGATCTCTATCTGTTTGTCTGGCGCGAGAAAATCATTCCGACGCTGGGGGTGATCCTGATCGATCTTCAGCAAATGCGCACCGACGGCAAGATCATGGGCTATCAGGGCAGCGACTTCGGCGCCCTCAGCAATTTCCCGGTCGGCGCCAGCGCGAAGATCCTCAACATCACCCGCCATCAGGAATAAAGGGGCGCCGCCGGGCACGCTTTCAGGCACCATGCCCGTCATATTGCCGGGTGGCCGCTGCGCCTTACCCGGCCTGCGGGGTCCTCTCACAGGCTGACACATCGTAGGCCCGGCAAGCACAGCGCCACCGGGCGATGACAGCAGGCACAGAGCCGTTTTTATGCCGGGTGGCGGCTGCGCCTGTCCCGGCCTACATTCTTACGACCTGTCGTTAATTTATTCACAATTGTTGCTGAAACTGCCGGTGCTGGCGGCCTCAAAATCGCTGAGACGCTCCCGGAAGGCCGGGGCAGCCCGCATGGATGCGGGCTGAGGGCCGTGTTTTGCAC
>NZ_JBEAHA010000016.1:0-70307 GCF_040061975.1 Klebsiella sp. GG_Kp146 | reverse complement strand
CTGAAGTAACAAATGCCCTGCTTCCAGGAAAAGCCTCTAAGCATCAGGTAACATCAAATCGTACCCCAAACCGACACAGGTGGTCAGGTAGAGAATACCAAGGCGCTTGAGAGAACTCGGGTGAAGGAACTAGGCAAAATGGTGCCGTAACTTCGGGAGAAGGCACGCTGGTGTGTAGGTGAAGTCCCTGCGGATGGAGCTGAGACCAGTCGAAGATACCAGCTGGCTGCAACTGTTTATTAAAAACACAGCACTGTGCAAACACGAAAGTGGACGTATACGGTGTGACGCCTGCCCGGTGCCGGAAGGTTAATTGATGGGGTTATCCGTAAGGAGAAGCTCTTGATCGAAGCCCCGGTAAACGGCGGCCGTAACTATAACGGTCCTAAGGTAGCGAAATTCCTTGTCGGGTAAGTTCCGACCTGCACGAATGGCGTAATGATGGCCAGGCTGTCTCCACCCGAGACTCAGTGAAATTGAACTCGCTGTGAAGATGCAGTGTACCCGCGGCAAGACGGAAAGACCCCGTGAACCTTTACTATAGCTTGACACTGAACATTGAGCCTTGATGTGTAGGATAGGTGGGAGGCTTTGAAGCGTGGACGCCAGTCTGCGTGGAGCCAACCTTGAAATACCACCCTTTAATGTTTGATGTTCTAACGTGGGCCCCTAATCGGGGTTGCGGACAGTGTCTGGTGGGTAGTTTGACTGGGGCGGTCTCCTCCCAAAGCGTAACGGAGGAGCACGAAGGTTAGCTAATCCTGGTCGGACATCAGGAGGTTAGTGCAATGGCATAAGCTAGCTTGACTGCGAGCGTGACGGCGCGAGCAGGTGCGAAAGCAGGTCATAGTGATCCGGTGGTTCTGAATGGAAGGGCCATCGCTCAACGGATAAAAGGTACTCCGGGGATAACAGGCTGATACCGCCCAAGAGTTCATATCGACGGCGGTGTTTGGCACCTCGATGTCGGCTCATCACATCCTGGGGCTGAAGTAGGTCCCAAGGGTATGGCTGTTCGCCATTTAAAGTGGTACGCGAGCTGGGTTTAGAACGTCGTGAGACAGTTCGGTCCCTATCTGCCGTGGGCGCTGGAGAATTGAGGGGGGCTGCTCCTAGTACGAGAGGACCGGAGTGGACGCATCACTGGTGTTCGGGTTGTCATGCCAATGGCACTGCCCGGTAGCTAAATGCGGAAGAGATAAGTGCTGAAAGCATCTAAGCACGAAACTTGCCCCGAGATGAGTTCTCCCTGAGACTATAAGTCTCCTGAAGGAACGTTGAAGACGACGACGTTGATAGGCCGGGTGTGTAAGCGCAGCGATGCGTTGAGCTAACCGGTACTAATGAACCGTGAGGCTTAACCTTACAACGCCGAAGATGTTTTGGCGGATTGAGAGAAGATTTTCAGCACTGATTCAGAGTTGAGTACGCAATAATTTGCGCAGCAGCAAGGCGGCAAGCGAAGGAAAGGAAGGAGCATACTGAAGTATGTGACTGACTTTGCGAGCGCAGGCAACGCAGCTGATGCGATAAAGAATTGCGTACTGAGCACAAAGAATTTGCCTGGCGGCACTAGCGCGGTGGTCCCACCTGACCCCATGCCGAACTCAGAAGTGAAACGCCGTAGCGCCGATGGTAGTGTGGGGTCTCCCCATGTGAGAGTAGGGAACTGCCAGGCATCAAATTGCAGTAAGCCGGGGTGACAACCGGTGGTAATAAAGCGAAAAAATTCGGTGGAGCGGTAGTTCAGTCGGTTAGAATACCTGCCTGTCACGCAGGGGGTCGCGGGTTCGAGTCCCGTCCGTTCCGCCACTTAATAAGAGCCCTGAGCATCTGCTCAGGGCTTTTTTGTTTGATCTGTTTCCTATTATTGCTAAATCAGCAAAAATCCTCTGCATTAATCGCTCTTTTTCCCCACCACACCATCAGCCATAATTTCATTCGTTAACCGAAATGAACAAATAACGAGGAAAAACATGGCAATCCCTGCATTTGGTCTTGGCACCTTCCGTCTGAAAGATGATGTTGTTATCGCATCCGTAAAAACCGCGCTGGAGCTGGGCTATCGTACTATCGACACCGCGCAAATCTACGACAACGAAGCCGCGGTGGGTCAGGCTCTCGCTGAAAGCGGCGTGCCGCGTGATGAGCTGTTCATCACAACCAAAATCTGGATCGAAAACCTGAGCAAAGACAAGCTGATCGCCAGCCTGCAAGAGAGCCTGCAGAAGCTACGCACTGACTATGTTGATCTGACGCTGATCCACTGGCCGTCACCGAATGATGCGGTGGCTGTTGAAGAGTTTATGGCTGCTCTGATGGAAGCGAAGGCGCTCGGCCTGACCCGTCAGATCGGTATCTCCAACTTCACTATTCCACTGATGGAGCGCGCGATTGCCGCCGTTGGCGCTGAAAACATTGCTACCAATCAGATTGAGCTTTCGCCGTATCTGCAAAACCGTAAAGTCGTCGATTGGGCGCATGAGCACGGTATCCATATCACCTCCTACATGACCCTGGCCTACGGTAAGGCGCTGAAAGATGAGGTGATTGCCCGTATCGCGGCGAAACATAATGCGACTCCGGCGCAGGTTATCCTGGCATGGGCGATGGGCGAGGGGTACGCGGTGATCCCGTCCTCGACGAAGCGTGAGAACCTGGCCAGCAACCTGAGCGCGCTGGATCTGAAGCTGGATGATGAAGATCGCCAGGCGATCGCCGCGCTGGATTGCAACGATCGGCTGGTGAGCCCGGAAGGTCTGGCGCCGCAGTGGGATTAATCTCCTGCTTCCGGTATGCCCATCAGAGGGTACTACGACAGCTCCTTCGGGAGCTGTTTTACGTGTTCGCTCAGAAAATCAATAAACGCCCTGATACGTGTGCTGACGGCTCTATCGCTGTAGTACACCGCGCTGAAGGGCATCTCCACCGGCAAACGTTTGTCGGCCAGTAGTTCAACAAACTCCCCACTGGCTATCTCTTTATCCACCATATAATCCGACAGGCAGGCAATACCGTTCCCGGTCAGACACAGTTGCTTGAGCGTTTCCCCACTGTTCGATGATACCGCCGCCTCAATCTCTAACAACTGACCATCGCAACAGGATACCGGCCAGGTGTTCAGAGAGACGGGTTCAGTAAAGCCCAGACATTGATGTTGTTTCAGATCTGACGGATGCTGCGGCACGCCGTAGCGCGAAACATACTCTGGCGAGGCGACGATCTTCCGATAGCTGGTGAACAGCGGTCGGGCGCGCAGGCTGGAATCGGTTAAGGTTCCGGCCCGAATAGCCACATCCACTTTTCGTTCAATCAGATTAATAAATGTTTCTGACGACACGAGCGACAGCGTCATTTCCGGGTAACGCTCGCGAAATGGCTTCACCAGCGGCATGAGAAAATGCAGCATCACCGGCGTCGCGGCATCCACCCGCAGCAGGCCTCGCGGCGTCGTGCGCGTTTCCAGCAGGTCGTTTTCTGCCGCCGCCATCTCCTGCAATACCACCTGCATCCGGCGAAAATAGCGCTCGCCTTCCTCTGTCAGACTGAGCTGACGGGTGGTCCGATTGAGCAGGCTAACACCAAGCTTGGACTCGAGCTTTTTGACTGCCCGGCTGACGGCAGAGTTGGCCTGACCCAGCTGTTCGGCCGCCCGGCTGAAACTCCCGCTTTCCACTACCGCCACAAAGATGGCGATCTCCTCGGATGTGGCTCTCATTATTGCACCTGTAGCAAAATTCTATTGATACTTTGATAGTTTTTGTTATTTATACAACCCTTCATACTACGTGTCATCTTAATCCTGATGCTACGGAGTAAATTATGCCACTGGCGCTATTTGCCTTAACCATCGGTGCCTTCGCAATTGGCACCACTGAATTCGTGATTGTCGGCCTGGTCCCGACGATTGCCCAACAACTCTCTATTTCGCTGCCGTCGGCAGGCCTGCTGGTTTCTATCTACGCGCTGGGCGTGGCGATCGGCGCCCCGGTGCTGACGGCGTTAACGGGGCGTATGCCGCGTAAACAGCTGCTGCTGGCGTTGATGGTCCTGTTTACGGCGGGTAATGTGCTGGCCTGGCAGGCCCCGGGCTATGAAACGCTGATCCTGGCGCGCCTGCTGACCGGTCTGGCACACGGCGTGTTCTTCTCTATTGGCTCGACAATCGCCACCAGCCTGGTGGCAAAAGAGAAAGCAGCCTCGGCTATCGCCATTATGTTCGGCGGCCTGACGGTCGCGCTGGTGACCGGGGTGCCATTCGGGACTTTCATCGGTCAGCATTTTGGCTGGCGGGAAACCTTCCTCGCGGTATCGATTCTGGGGGTGATTGCGCTTATCAGCAGTCTGATTCTGGTGCCGAATAATATCCCGGGCCGCGCCAGCGCCAGCCTGCGCGATCAGCTGAAAGTCTTAACCCATCCGCGCCTGCTGATGATCTATGCCATTACCGCGCTGGGCTATGGCGGCGTGTTTACCGCCTTTACCTTCCTTGCGCCGATGATGCAGGAGCTGGCCGGCTTCAGCCCGTCAGCCGTGAGCTGGATCCTGCTGGGCTATGGCGTCTCGGTGGCTATTGGCAACGTATGGGGCGGCAAACTGGCCGATAGGCATGGCGCCGTCTCCGCGCTGAAGTTTATCTTCGCCGCGCTGGTTGTGCTGCTGCTGGTGTTCCAGCTGACCGCCAGCATTCACTATGCCGCGCTGGCAACGGTGCTGGTGATGGGCGTTTTCGCCTTCGGCAACGTGCCGGGCCTGCAGGTGTACGTGGTGCAAAAAGCAGAGCAGTACACCCCCGGGGCTGTCGACATCGCATCCGGCCTGAATATTGCCGCCTTCAACGTCGGCATCGCGCTGGGGTCGATCGTCGGTGGACAGACGGTCGAGCGGTACGGTCTGGCGCAGACGCCGTGGATTGGCGCGGTGATTGTGCTGGTCGCTTTGCTGTTGGTGGTCCTGAGCGGACGTTTAGATAAATTGCCACGCCGTTCGGCAGCGCTTTCTCCCGAAGGCTAAGGGTTTCTCGCAATTTGCATTGAAAGTGTATGGGAAAATCCCTATAACAGAATAACCAGTCGTCGTCGGGCTGGTTTCTGTTATCGAGGATTAATGCCCAAATTGCGAAAGAACACCTACGCCATGCGCTATGTCGCCGGACAACCTGCGGAGAGAATATTGCCTCCGGGGGCGTTTGCGGGCGTGAGTCCGGTTTATCCCGCCGGCACGCCGTTAAGCAGCGATGAGAAAATCCGCGTGCTGGTGTGGAATATCTTCAAACAGCAGCGCGCAGAGTGGCAGTCGGTCCTTAAGAATTTTGGCAAAGACGCGCACTTAGTCCTGTTGCAGGAGGCGCAGACGACGCCGGAGCTGGTCAGGTTCGCGACCACCAACTATCTGGCCGCCGATCAGGTGCCTGCGCTGGTGCTGCCGCAGCATCCTTCCGGCGTGATGACGCTGGCTTCCGCCCATCCTATCTATTGCTGCCCATTGCGCGAACGTGAACCTATTTTGCGTCTGCCTAAATCAGCATTAGTGACTGTTTATCCGCTGCCCGATGCGCGGCTGTTAATGGTGGTCAATATCCATGCCGTTAACTTCAGCCTTGGCGTCGACGTCTACAGCAAACAGCTGCTGCCGATTGGCGATCAGATCGCCCATCACAGCGGGCCGGTGATCATGGCTGGCGACTTCAATGCCTGGAGCCGCCCGCGGATGAACGCCCTGTACCGCTTTGCACGCGAGATGTCGCTGCGTGAAGTTCGTTTCCCGGACGATCAGCGCCGCCGCGCGTTTGGTCGCCCGCTCGATTTTGTGTTCTACCGTGGGTTAAGCGTGCACGATGCTTCCGTGCTGGTAACCCGCGCCTCCGACCACAACCCGCTACTAGTCGAATTCAGTCCCGGCAAGCCTGATTAATTTAAGGTTGGTCAGGCCTGCCATGGGGCAGGCCTGCGCATGCATGGTGCTGCCTTTTATTACTCAAAAAACCGTAAGGACAAGACAACATGACAACACGCTCTCACCATGACAACGTCGAAAAGCAGTTCGGCTCCCAGGCCAGCGCCTATCTGACCAGCGCCGTGCACGCCTCTGGTCGCGATCTGCAGCGGCTGGCGGAACGACTGGCTGATTTTCCTCAGGCTAAAGTGCTGGATATGGGCTGCGGGGCAGGGCACGCCAGCTTTACCGCGGCGGGACAGGTTGCCGAGGTGACCGCCTATGATTTATCGAGCCAGATGCTGGAGGTCGTTGCCGCCGCGGCAAAGGAGAAAGGTTTTAGCAATATCGTGACCCAGCAGGGGTATGCCGAAACGCTGCCGTTCGCTGATGCCAGCTTTGATATCGTTATCAGCCGCTATTCTGCTCATCACTGGCATGACGTTGGCCAGGCGCTGCGCGAGGTGAAACGTGTCCTCAAGCCGGGTGGGGTGATGATCGTGATGGACGTGATGTCGCCGGGCCATGTGGTGCGTGATGTCTGGCTGCAGACGGTGGAAGCCTTGCGCGATACCTCGCACGTGCGTAATTATTCCAGCGGCGAGTGGCTGACGCTGGCGACGGAGGCGGGGCTGGTGATTAATCAGCTGTTGACCGATCGCCTGCCGCTGGAGTTCAGTTCGTGGGTGGCGCGGATGCGTACCCCTGAGCCGCTGGTGGAGGCGATTCGTTTATACCAGCAGAGCGCCTCGGCGGAGGTGAAAGCCTACTTTGAGTTACAGCAGGATGGTTCCTTTACCAGCGATACCATCATGTTTGAAGCGCATAAAGCGGTTTAATACGGACAACAAAAAAGGCACCGGGGGAAGTCGGTGCCTTTTTATCGAACCCTGACGTATCAGGACTCTGGTCGATCGCTGTTTTTCACAAACAGCGTTAGCTGATCGCCAGGCCGCAGATTGTCGGTATCGCTGTTCCAGCGCATGACGTCGCGAATATTAACGCCATGACGTTTGGCGATGCTCGACAGCGAATCACCTTTGCGAACGCGATAGGTGATGCTATCGCTGTTATTCGCCAGACGCTGCGCGCTGCTGCCGGCGCCGATAACCAGGTTCTGTCCAACCTTCAATCCAGAGCCGCGCAGGTTATTCCACTGCTGCAGATCGCGGGTCGTGACGCCGAGACGGGAAGCAATCCCGGAAATGGTATCGCCGGAACGCACCTTATAGCTTCGGCTGGTCAGCGGCGTATTATCCGCGAGCTGCGTCGGCTGTACGGCGGCAATGTCGCCAGAGGCCAGCGATTCACGCAGCTGGGCTGCGTGTTTCTGCGGCACCATGACGTACTTTGGCCCGCTAGCGCCCAGCGTTGACCCCTTTACGCCGGCGTTGAAGGTCTTCAGCTTGCTGACCGGCATACCGGCCATATCCGCGAGCTGAGAAATATCAACCGGACTGTCGAGGCGAACGCGCGCCAGCGCACGGCTTTCATCAGCCGTAGGCAACTTCACGCCGTAACGTTTGCTGTTTTTGAGGATGTCGCTCAATGCCAGCATTTTCGGTACGTAGACTTTCGTTTCATGCGGCAGAGATAGCGACCAGAAATCGGTGGGTTTGCCACGCGAACGGTTCGCTTTCACTGCCTTCATGACCCGACCTTCGCCGCTGTTATATGCCGCAACCGTTAACAACCAGTCGCCGTCGAACATTTTGTTCAGACGTTGCATCATGTCCAGCGCCGCGGTAGTCGATGCGACAACGTCACGACGCGCATCGTAACTGCGGGTCTGTTTTAAACCATAATTGCGCCCTGTGCTCGGAATGATCTGCCAGATGCCTGCGGCATTGGCGCCAGACGTCGCGTGTGGGTCAAAAGCGCTCTCCACTATGGGTAGTAATACCAGTTCCATTGGCATGTTACGTTTCTTAACCTGCCCGGCTATCCAGTACATATACGGCTCTGCCCGTAAAGTTACATCGTGGAGATAGCTCTTATTTCTTAAGTACTTCTGTTTTTGCTCGCGAATCCGGGGGTTATCCGGTATTCCCATCTTTAGCTCGTCGCCTATGGAAGTCCACAGATCCTGGTCTTGCGCGTAGAAGGTTCCATCATCTAACCAGCGCGCTTGACTTGTGAACTTGCCTGCTTCCCCTTGACCAGCCGCAGAAAGGCTCTGTG
The DNA here is from genome assembly GCF_040061975.1 of Klebsiella sp. GG_Kp146. Lineage (NCBI taxonomy): Bacteria > Pseudomonadati > Pseudomonadota > Gammaproteobacteria > Enterobacterales > Enterobacteriaceae > Klebsiella > Klebsiella sp. GG_Kp146. The sequence continues at coordinate 62,192 of NZ_JBEAHA010000016.1, read as the reverse complement.
CTCGCTGTTCGACGGTGCCATCGTGCTTAGACGCCTGGCACCCCACCAGCAGGACAGAGGCGAATAATATCGCTCGTGCCTTCATGTGTGTGTCAATAGTTGCTTAAAAGACGACCAAGGATAACGGCGAAGTTAGCCGATGACAAGAATTAAATATCAGAATTCGTCTTTCTTTGACCTTAACCACGCAAATCGCGCCACAGAGTGTTGCAATTTTGTTTCTTTGTTAATTTTGTCAATTAAATCAACATCATTTACCCGTAAAAATAAATTTATACGCCGCTCGTTTTTCAGAATTACGGGTAGTGTCTTTTGTTTTTTTGCACGTAACTCATTAACTTTATGATAGTAATCGTTTATGTCCCTATCATCAGGCAGGATACTCAACGCAAACTTCATATTCGCTAACGTATATTCATGTGCGCAACATATAAGGGTTTCTTCAGGAAGGGCGTTAATCTTCATAAATGATTGATACATCTGCTCTGCAGTGCCTTCGAACAGCCTTCCGCAGCCGCCGGAGAACATCGTGTCGCCGCAAAACAGATAAGGTTCGCTGTAGTAACAGATATGTCCTAATGTGTGACCTGGCGTGGAGAAAATGGAAAAATCGACCCCGAGAATTGACAGCCGATCGCCATCGTTTACTACCTGAGTAATCCCCTTATCCTGGGTTTCTGCCGGCCCGTAAACCACCAGAGAGGGGAATTTTTCACGTAATTGTTTTACGCCGCCGACGTGATCCTGATGGTGATGGGTCAGTAAAATGGCCTCGGGCTGCCACTGGTTTTCCTCGATTGCCGCCAGAACCGGCGCGGCCTCGCCCGGGTCAACGATGATGCAGCGGCCGTGATTCTCAGTGAGAACCCAGATGTAGTTGTCCTGAAACGCGGGAATACTGATAAGATTCATAAATTACCTCTAAAGCGTAGCGGAAGGTGGCAATGAAGCCGGCAAGGATACCTCATACAGTGACAGCGCCTGAGCATTGGTCCAGTATGCCGTGGGGCGAATACTATCGCGAAACGCTGGAGCAGCAGATGAAGCCGTGGCTGGCTAAATTATATGGCTTTCATCTGCTTAAGATTGGCAATCTGAGCGCGGAAATCAATACCGAAGCTTGCGCCATCTCGCACCAGGTGAATGTCTCGCTGGCGGGAAACCCAATGCAGGTCCGGGCCGACCCGCTGCATTTGCCCTTTGCCGAAAAGTCCGTCGACGCCTGCCTGCTGGCGCATACCCTGCCGTGGTGCAGCGATCCGCATCGCCTGCTACGGGAGGCCGATCGCGTCCTGATCGATGATGGCTGGATGATCCTGACCGGGTTTAATCCGGTGAGCCTGATGGGATTGCGTAAACTGGTGCCGGTGCTGCGCAAAGGCACGCCGTACAACAGCCGTATGTTTACGTTGATGCGCCAGCTGGACTGGCTGTCGCTGCTCAACTTTGAAGTGCTGCATTATGGGCGTTATCAGGTTTTACCCTGGTCGCCGCAGGGCGGCAAACTGCTGAGCACCCATCTGCCAGCGCTGGGCTGTTTGCAATTGATTGTCGCCCGCAAACGGACTATTCCGCTCACCCTTAATCCGATGAAGTCAGGGAAAGCGAAAACCCAGCTGCGGCCGGCAGTCGGCGCCACCCGGCAGTGGCGCAAGGGGCAGAATTAGCTCTCCGGCTGGTAGCCGATGTCGTCCTGAGTGGGATGGGAGGCCGCTGCGCGGGCCAGCTCGTCGCAGCGTTCGTTTTCTGGATGGCCGGCGTGGCCCTTCACCCACTCCCATTTGATCTTATGCTGGCCAAGCGCGGCGTCCAGCCTCTGCCAGAGGTCGACATTCTTTACCGGTTTTTTCTCTGCTGTTTTCCAGCCGCGCTTTTTCCAGTTGTGGATCCACTGGGTGATCCCCTGGCGGACATACTGGCTGTCGGTGCTGAGCACCACCTCGCAATGCTCTTTTAACGCTTCGAGGGCGACGATCGCCGCCATCAGTTCCATGCGGTTATTGGTGGTCAGACGGTAGCCGGCGCTAAAGGTTTTTTCGTGCTGGCGGTAGCGCATAATGGCGCCGTAACCGCCGGGTCCTGGATTTCCCAGGCAAGAGCCGTCGGTGAAAATTTCTACCTGTTTGAGCATCTCTGGTAGACTTCCTGTAATTGAAATCGATTTGTAAACGATAAGTCTGACATAAATGACCGCGATGAGCACTGCAATTACGCGCCAGATTGTTCTCGATACCGAAACCACCGGTATGAACCAGATCGGGGCGCACTACGAAGGACATAAGATCATTGAGATCGGCGCCGTGGAGGTGATTAACCGCCGCCTGACCGGTAACAATTTCCACGTCTATCTCAAGCCCGATCGGCTGGTGGATCCGGAGGCGTTCGGCGTGCACGGGATCGCCGACGAATTCCTGCTGGATAAACCCACCTTTGCCGACGTGGCCGATGAATTTATGGATTACATCCGCGGCGCGGAGCTGGTGATCCATAACGCCTCGTTCGATATCGGTTTTATGGATTATGAGTTCGGTAAGCTGAACCGCGGGATCGGGAAAACCGAGACCTTCTGTAAAATCACCGACAGTCTGGCGCTGGCGCGGAAAATGTTTCCCGGCAAGCGCAACAGTCTGGATGCGCTATGTTCGCGCTACGAAATAGACAACAGCAAGCGTACGCTGCACGGGGCACTGCTCGATGCCCAGATCCTTGCCGATGTCTATTTGATGATGACCGGCGGCCAGACGTCGATGGCGTTCTCTATGGAAGGCGAAAGCCAGCAGCAGGCAGGCGAGATGGGGATTCAGCGCGTCGTTCGCGCCGCCAGTCAGTTACGGGTGGTTTATGCTTCTGATGAGGAGCTGGTGAACCATGAATCCCGCCTCGATCTGGTGCAAAAGAAAGGCGGAAGCTGCCTGTGGCGTGCCTGATAACCACTAAAATGGATTAAAAGTAGGCGGTTGGGCGATTTTTGCAGCAAACGATTCAAAACGGTAGAAAAAGCGTTGACGGGGTAGAGGGGAATCCGTAATATTCGCCTCGTTCCCAACGGAACAACAACGCGGAGCGGTAGTTCAGTCGGTTAGAATACCTGCCTGTCACGCAGGGGGTCGCGGGTTCGAGTCCCGTCCGTTCCGCCACTATTCAGAAAGCCTGAATCAGCAATGATTCAGGCATTCGTCGTTTTCGTCGCCGAATTTCAGCGCGCCTCTTGTTCCTCCTGCATACACTGCATGAATACCCGCATCGCCGGACTGATTGCTTTCCCGGCGTGATGGGCGCAGAGCGCATGGATCGTCAGCGGCGTCTCGCTGAACGGCAGCTCGACCAGCGTCCCGCGTTTGAGTTCCTCCTCTACCGCAAAGCGCGGCAGAAAACTCACCCCCAGATTGCCCGCCACGCACTGCTTGATGCTTTCAATACTCCACAGTTCGATGGTGTTCTCCATGGTAATGCCGCGCTGGCGCAGGGTACTTTCAAAAATCTGCCGGAACACGCACTGGGGTTCGTTGATGATAAAGCTCAATGGGATATGCTGCCGCGGGCGCAGGAAGTCGACCGGCGCCTGATCGACTGACGCGACCAGCGCCAGCGGCTGCGGGCCAAGTTCCATCATGGTGAGCGCATCATCGTTGCCAACCCGGTAAAACACCCCCAGGTCGACTTCGTCAGCGAGCAGCGCATCACGGATGCTGTAGCAATTGAGCGACTGCAGTGACAGGCGGACCTTCGGGGCGCGTTGCTTAAAACGCTGCAGCACCGGCGGCATTTTGTACGCCAGCAGGGTTTCACCAGTGGCGACGCGAAGTTCGCCGCCGGGTTCATCGTCCTGGCGCGCCGCCTGGCGAATCGACGCCATCACTTTGGTCAGATCGTAGACGTGCGGCAGGACATTTTTACCCGCGGCGGTGAGACACATTCGTCGGCCAATTTTCTCAAACAGCGGGATGGCAAGCTCCTGCTCAAGCTGCTGGATATGAAAGGTTACGGTGGACTGGGTGCAGCACAGTTTCTGCGAGGCGCGCAGAAAGGATCCTTCTTCGACAACCGTTTTGAAGGTGATAAAGCGTCGCAGATCCATATTTCCTCTTTATATCGACATTCTCGAATTCAGAATGAAAAAACATTCATTTTTTTAAATTATCAGCTTCGGGTACTGTCTGCCAGTCAAGAGGAGAAAACACGTGACACCTACCCTGATTAGCGCCTTTTTAACTTACACCCTGATCACCGCTCTGACGCCCGGGCCGAATAATATTCTGGCGCTGAGCAGCGTCACCGCGCACGGCTTTCGACGGAGCATGCGGGTTCTGGCCGGCATGAGCCTGGGGTTTGTGATCATCATGCTGATTTGTGCCGGGCTGACGTTCACTCTCGTTACCCTGGATGAGGGGATAACCTCCCTGCTACGCTGGGTCGGCGCGGGGTATATCCTGTGGCTGGCCTGGCATATTGCCCGCAGCGACCCGGCCAGCGGTGGGCAGGAGGAGCGGCCTGTCAGCTTCTGGGCCAGCCTGGGGCTGCAGTTTGTGAATGTAAAAATTATCCTGTACGGCATCACGGCCCTGTCGACCTTTGTTCTGCCGGTGACTCGCGAGCCATTCTGGCTGGTGATGATAAGCCTGTTGCTATCAGTAATAGGCGTTGCCGGCAATCTTTGCTGGGCGCTGGCCGGTCAGCTGTTTCAGCCGGTGTTCGAACGCCATGGAAGAGGGTTAAATCTGCTGCTGGCGCTGCTGTTGGTCTGGTGCGCGGTAGGAATGTTTATGGAATGAATTAAGGGAGCGTAACGCTCCCCTGCGGTTATTTATCCTGCGGCAGGGCGGGTTGCCCTTCATTTACCCATGTCATGAAGATCCGGTAACCGATGGCCAGCAGGGTGGCGCCGAGGAACATACCGAGAATGCCGTTAGAGGCCATTCCGCCAAGGGCGCCCAGCAGCACCACCGGCATTGGCGCATCGACTCCGCGCCCCAGCAGCAGTGGTTTGAGGACGTTATCGGCCATACCGGCGACGATCAGCAGGACAGTATAGAAGATATCCATTCCGGTACTGTGGGTGCCGAGACTCCACATCAGCGCGATGGCCGGGGCCGTCACCAGGATCACCGGCACCTGTGCAATGCCGAGGATCAGGGCAAGTATAAAGAAGATCCCGACGGCGGGGATGCTGGCCATCAGCATGATCACCCCGACCAGCAGCGCCTGGATCAGTGCCACCCCGATGACGCCCTGGGCGACCGCGCGGATGGTGCTGGTGCACAGGCGGGTGAGGGGCACGCCTTTATTCTCATCGGTAATACGGATAGCAATACGCTGCGCGCTGATGGCGCCCGCCGCGCCCCAGGCCATCATAATACCCGAGACGATAAACGAAATAATAAAGCCAATCAGCCCGCCGCCCATGCTGGCTAATATGCTGAGCAACTGTTTGGCAATATCGCCAATTTGCGAACGGTAATTGCTGAGCAATCCTGGCAGATCCACGGACGCCCGCATCCACAGAGCGCTAAGCCGTTCGCCAACGATCGGTAAAGAGGCAATTCGCGAAGAGGGTGGGGGAATGGTAAAGCTCTGGCTGCCCATCCGGTCGATCATCGCGCTGGCGCTTTCCGCCAGCGAGGTGATCATCAGCACCGTGGGGATAATAATCAGTAAAATACCTAACAGCACCAGCACCACCGACGCCAGCCCCTGTTTACCGGCGAAAAGCCCGGCAAAATATTGATGTAAAGGATAGAGCGCCACGGCCAGAATCAACGCCCAGAGCATCATATTGACGAAGGGAGAAAAGACGGTAAAACAGAATGAGGCCAGCGCCAGAATAAGACTGAACCGAATAAACATATCGAGAAAGCGGGTGACCAGCCGTTTTTCTATTAACTGAAGATTATTATTATCCATTTTCCATTACGCTCATAAAATATGCATACGCCAACGCTCAGCCGGGTTCAACAAAACAAGCTGGCAACAGAAAAGTCATGCGTTTACAACGCAGAAGTGAATTGAAAATGATCTCCGCCCGTTTGGTTGTGGGCCTGTTAATGAGTGTAGAACAGAAATGAAGGGCGCCTTGTAAATATTCTGCTGGGTGCGGCAAGAGGAAATTCCGCTTTCTTTTCCCGCAGAAGCGGGAAGAAAGCGGAGGGGGATTAATCCAGAGTAAAAGGATCGGCATCGCGCCAGGCGGGGAATTTTTCACGATATTCCTGGAGGGCGCTCAGCGACAGTTCGGCGTCAAGACGAGTGGCCTGATGCGGATCGGCGGTGGCGACAATCTCCCCCTGGGGACTGATAATCCGGCTATCACCGCGGTAATGATGACCGTTGCCGTCGGTGCCGACCCGGTTACAGCCGGCGACGTAGGCCTGGTTCTCAATCGCGCGGGCGACCAGCAGCGACTGCCAGTGCAGCGAGCGCGGCGCCGGCCAGTTCGCCACATACAGCGCCAAATCATAGTCGTTAAGGTTACGCGACCATACCGGAAAGCGCAGGTCGTAACAGACCAGCGGCAGGATCCGCCATCCGCGCCATTCAAAGACCACGCGCTTGTCTCCGGCCTCATAGTGATGGTGTTCATCCGCCATACGAAACAGGTGACGTTTATCATAATGATGGACCGTGCCGTCAGGTTCGACCAGCAGGAAGCGGTTAACGGCCCCGCGCTCAGTTTGCAGCGCCGCGCTGCCGGCGATCAGCGCCTGGGTTTGCGCCGCCCGGGCATGCATCCACGCTACCACCTCGGCCTCGGGTAAAGATTGTTTTGCCGCTTCCATCGCAAAGCCGGTGGTAAACATCTCAGGTAAAACAATGATATCGCGCCCGACAATCCCTTCCAGTTGGCGATCAAAATGGCGCAGGTTAGCAGGGCCGTCCATCCAGACCAGCGGTTGTTGCAACAGCGTAATTTTCAGGCCAGGCACAATGGTCAACTCCATTCTCATGAGGGGGTTAGGTTAACTGTAACACCTTATCAGCCTCGCGGCGGTCCGCGGAATATTTTGTTAAAAAAATGCTACTAACAGGAACGGCGGGGGAAGGAGAGACGAAAAAAAGGCGGGGAAAATTCCCCGCCCGGCGTGTGATGTGGTTGTTGTTTTATTATGCGGCTTCAACGTTGCGAACTTTTTCCGGCAGCTTTACCGGCTGGGTTGCCAGCTCCTCTGGCGCAAAGTCGTCAACGTTAATGCTGCGCAAGCGACTGTGCTCTGCTCGGGTCAAAATGGCGGCTTCATCCTGACTGATTAAGCCTTTCGCCAGGGTATGGGCGGCCAGTTCGTCGAGACGGGTGAACGGCAGATTTTTACCCAACTCTTTGCAGATACGCTGGTGGATAGGATCGGCCGCCATCACTTCCAGCAGCGCCTCTTCCAGCAGGCCGACCGGGTTATGCTCGCTCGGCGTCAGGTACTGACCGCGACCGATGCGGGAGCGGGTGGCGCTGGGCACCTGCAGAATTTTAGCGACTTTATGGTCCAGCTTATCCGACGGCGCATGGTGATGACGACCGGTCGGGAAGATGACCAGGCGCATTGCGCCAGCCACCAGACGATTGGGGAAGTTTTTCAGCAGATCGTCGATGGCCTGCTCGGCCTGATGCAGCGCATCCTGCACCCCCCAGTGAACCAGCGGCAGATCGGCTTCATTGCGTCCTTCATCGTCATAGCGTTTCAGCACCGCCGAGGCCAGGTACAGCTGGCTTAACACATCCCCCAGACGCGCGGAGATACGTTCGCGACGCTTGAGACTGCCCCCCAGCACCGCCATCGAGACGTCTGACAGCAGCGCCAGGTTAGCGCTCAGACGGTTCATTTGCTGATAGTAGCGGCGGGTGACGTCGCGGGTCGGCGCGCTGCTGGTGCGTCCGCCGGTCAGGCCCAACCAGAAACTCCGTACTTTGTTACTGCCGACATGGCCGATATGTTTGAACAGCAGCTTGTCATAGGCGTTCAGGTCGTTGTTCTGTGCGGCAGCCATCTCCTCCAGCACGTACGGATGGCAGCGAATCGCACCCTGACCGAAGATCATCATGCTACGGGTCAGAATATTCGCACCTTCCACGGTGATGGCGATAGGCGCGCCCTGATATGCCCGGGCGAGGAAGTTGCCTTCGCCCAGCATAATGCCTTTCCCGCCGGTAATATCCATTGCGTCGATAATGGCGCGCTGGCCGCGGTGGGTGCAGTGATATTTCACGATCGCGGAGAGCACCGCCGGTTTCTCGCCGAGCATAATGCCGTAGGTAATCAGCGAGGCCGCAGCATCCATCACATAAGCATTACCGGCAATGCGCGCCAGCGCCTCTTCAATGCCTTCCATTTTACCGATCGAGATTTTGAACTGGCGGCGAATATGGGCGTAAGCCCCGGTCGCCATAGCCACCGATTTCAGGCCGCCGGTGGAGTTGGACGGCAGCGTAATACCGCGGCCCACCGACAGACATTCAACCAGCATGCGCCAGCCCTGACCGGCCATCCCCGGCCCGCCGATGATGTAATCGATCGGCACGAAGATATCTTTGCCGCGGGTTGGACCGTTCTGGAACGGGACGTTAAGCGGGAAGTGGCGACGGCCAATTTCCACGCCCGGGGTGGAGGTCGGGATCAGCGCGCAGGTGATGCCCAGCTCTTCTTCCCCGCCCAGCAGACGATCCGGGTCAGAAAGTTTAAAGGCCAGTCCCAGCACGGTGGCGATAGGCGCCAGCGTAATGTAGCGTTTGTTCCATGTCAGGCGCATACCCAGCACCTGCTGGCCCTGCCAGTCGCCCATGCAGACCACGCCGGTATCCGGGATGGCGCCGGCGTCGGAGCCCGCTTCCGGGCTGGTGAGTGCGAAGCAGGGGATCTCCAGCCCGCGCGCCAGACGCGGCAGGTAATGGTTTTTCTGCTCTTCAGTACCGTAATGCTGCAGCAGCTCGCCCGGGCCCAGTGAGTTCGGGACGCCGACGGTGATCGCCAGAATGCCGGAGACGCCAGAGAGCTTCTGCAGCACCCGCGACTGGGCATAAGCGGAGAATTCAAGCCCGCCATACTCTTTCTTGATGATCATCGCGAAGAAGCGGTGTTCTTTCAGATACGCCCACAGCTCCGGCGGCAGATCGGCCATTTCGTGGGTGATGGCGAAGTCGTTAGCCATCCGGCAGGCTTCTTCCACCGGGCCGTCGAGGAAGGCTTGCTCTTCGGCGGTCAGACGCGGCTGCGGATAGTTATGCAGCTTATGCCAGTCAGGATTACCGCGAAACAGATCCCCCTCCCACCAGGTGGTCCCGGCGTCGATGGCTTCCTTTTCGGTACGCGACATCGGCGGCATGACTTTGCGGAAGGCGCGAAACGCCGGTGCGGAAATCATGGATTTACGCATAGGCGCAAAGTTAAACGGCAACAGAATGATCGCCAGCGGCAGCAGCAGCCAGATATTCCACAGACCGGCCGCGCCGAGCGCTGCGGTCCAGGCGAGCAAGATCACGCTGCTGAGCAGCAGGCTGACCCGGTGATAGAAGAGCGCACCGAGTAAAACAACGGTTGCAACAATACTCAAAATCATCATAGAGAAATGCTCCCTGTGCTTGTAGGAGGTCTGACCACTTGTGATGTATTGGTTGTAGTGCATGCCTTTTTATTTAGCAATGTGTTTACAAAATAATTACAACCTTGCTCACATTGTTGTATGCAAAAGCGGCACATAAAATCAAAAGGGCGGGGGATAACGCAGCCTGCTGCTTCTCGCTTCGGCGGCTATCCGGTACACTGCCAGGGTTATTCCACTCATACTGAAGGATTATCCTCATGTACCAGGATCTTATTCGTAACGAACTGAACGAAGCCGCGGAAACGCTGGCTAACTTTCTGCAGGACGAAGCCAATATCCATGCTATCCAGCGTGCCGCTGTCCTGCTGGCGGATAGCTTTAAGGCGGGTGGTAAAGTGCTGTCCTGCGGCAACGGCGGTTCCCATTGCGATGCGATGCATTTTGCGGAAGAACTGACCGGACGTTATCGCGAAAACCGCCCGGGATATCCGGCCATTGCGATCTCCGACGTCAGCCATCTCTCCTGCGTGAGCAATGATTTTGGCTATGAGTATGTCTTCTCCCGCTACGTTGAATCCGTTGGCCGCGCGGGCGATGTGCTGCTCGGCATCTCCACCTCCGGCAACTCCGGCAACGTAATCAAGGCCATTGAGGCCGCGCGGGCCCAGGGGATGAAAGTGATCACCCTGACCGGTAAGGACGGCGGTAAAATGGCCGGTAGCGCCGATGTAGAAATTCGCGTGCCGCACTTTGGCTACGCCGACCGCATTCAGGAGATCCACATCAAAGTGATCCATATCCTGATTATGCTGATCGAAAAAGAGATGGCGAAAGGCTAACAGGCAGGTGAGTGTGTACTGTTGACGGCGGCCTCGCTTCGGCGCCGTCGTGATTTGTGATGGTGAGGTGATCTATGTGCGAACTGCTCGGGATGAGCGCCAATGTGCCAACAGATATCTGTTTTAGCTTTACCGGGCTGGTACAGCGCGGAGGCGGGACGGGGCCGCATAAAGACGGCTGGGGCATCACCTTCTATGAAGGCAAAGGCTGTCGCACATTCAAAGATCCGCAGCCGAGCTTTCAGTCGCCGATCGCGAAACTGGTCCAGGATTACCCCATTAAGTCCTGTTCCGTCGTCGCGCATATCCGCCAGGCCAATCGCGGGATGGTGGCCCTGGAGAATACGCATCCGTTCACCCGCGAACTGTGGGGGCGTAACTGGACCTACGCGCACAACGGGCAGCTCAAAGGCTATAAGTCGCTGAAAACCGGCAATTTCCACCCGGTCGGTGAAACCGACAGTGAAAAGGCCTTCTGCTGGCTGCTGCACCGCTTAACCGAGCGCTACCCGCGTACGCCGGGCAATATGCCGGGAGTATTTAAGTATATCGCCACCCTGGCGGGGGAACTGCGTGAGAAAGGGGTGTTCAACATGCTGCTGTCGGACGGACGCTATGTGATGGCGTTCTGCTCGACCAACCTGCACTGGATCACCCGGCGGGCGCCGTTCGGCGTGGCAAAACTGCTGGACCAGGATGTGGAGATCGACTTTCAACGCGAGACCACACCCAACGATGTGGTCACGGTTATCGCCACGCAGCCGCTGACGGCCAATGAGACCTGGCATAAGATCATGCCAGGCGAGTGGGCGTTATTTTGTCTCGGGGAGCGTATAGTTTGAGGCCAGCTGCGGCTGGACAACCTCGTGGCTGAGCGGCTTGCTCACCACATAGCGGCCGTCGGTCACTGATACGACCGGCGGTTTGTGGGTTTGCTGGAAATAATCATAGCCAGGCTTCAGCTGTTTCCAGAAATCCGCATAGTAGGAGTATTTGTGGCGTTCCATATTGGCGTTGGTCATGCGGAACGGATAGATACTCACCTGCACGCTTGGCTGACCGAAGACTAAGGCGCCGGTCACGAACTGGAAGATCTCATCGATCCCGCTGTCGGTCATGGCGTAGCAGCCGACAGAGACGCAGTCGCCGTGGATCATCAGGTATTTCCCTTCATAACCATGGGCGCGATCGTAGGCGTTCGGGAAGCCGATATTGATCGCTTTATAGAAGCGGCTGTCGGGTTTGAGCTGGCTGCGGGTGACGTTATAGAACCCTTCCGGGCTCTTGAAATCGCCCTGGCGCTGTTTCGGGCCCAGGCCACCGGAGTAGTTGCAGATCCGATAGCTGTCGAGGAGCTGGTAGGTCTCACCCATTTTGACGTAAAGGTCGAGCATGCGCTCTTCTTTAAAGATCTCAATGTAAACCGGTGAACCCATTAATTGCTGCTTATATTCTTTGCTAACCGGCGTCGTCGGGCTGTTGCTGCTGAGCAGCCCGGCAAATGACATGCACGGCAGCAGAAGCATCGCAATAAATAATGCGATTTTGCGCATACTGCTTGTTCCTTGATAAAACAAAATAGCCACATTGCCAGGACGGCAAGAGAGACCCGAAATCAGAGTTTTCTGGATTTAGAGCGCTCACATTAGCATCACGGCATTTTTTCGCAAGGGCGACGTGGCGGCGTTTACAATTCCGCCTCACTTTATACCCTGCCAGCGACGAAAACACAGTGAGAACTTTGCGCAATAGCTCGCATTTTAGAAGCACTTATTGCCTCTCGCGCTACAGCCGACGCTCACGAAATGTTACACTTGCGCCGGTTCATCACCAGAGTAAGAAAGGATGCTTCTCTTCCGTCCTGAGCGCATCTGGCGCCGTTTCGCCCTTTCTTCTCTGCCATCCTGTCAATAAGCTGGCCCCGGCCTGCGTCGGGGTTGAGGTTACGGATACCTGCTAACGATATGATTAAAATCACAAAAGGGCTGGATTTGCCCATAGCTGGCATGCCATTACAGCAGATTTCTCCCGCGCCAGCGGTGAAGCGCGTCGCGCTACTCGGCGAAGAGTACGTCGGCATGCGTCCCGCCATGGCGGTCAAAGAAGGCGATCGGGTCAAAAAAGGTCAGATCCTGTTCGAAGATAAAAAGAACCCCGGCGTCTGCTTTACCGCCCCGGCGAGCGGGGTCGTCAGCGCGATCCACCGCGGTGAAAGGCGCGTGTTGCAGTCGGTGGTGATTGATATCGAGGGCAATGACGCGGTGGCGTTTACGCGTTACGCCGCGGACGCGCTGGCTGAACTGCCGCGCGACACCGTGCAGCAGCAGCTGCTGGCGTCGGGCCAGTGGACCGCGCTGCGCACACGGCCATTCAGTAAAACGCCGCTCCCGGGCAGCGTGCCGGCCGCCATCTTTGTCAACGCCATGGATACCAATCCGCTGGCGGCGGAGCCGCAGCCGATTATTCTGGCCGAACGGGCCGCTTTCGACGCTGGCCTTACCGTGCTTACGCGTCTGACCGACGGGAAAGTCCACGTCTGCCAGCCCAGCGGCGGCAAGCTCGGCGGTCATCCTGTCGGCCAGGTCAGTTTTAACCAGTTTAGCGGGCCGCACCCGGCGGGGCTGCCGGGAACGCATATTCATTTCCTCGAGCCGGTGAGCCTGAATAAGCAGGTCTGGCACCTCAATTATCAGGACGCGATCGCCATTGGTAAGCTTTTTCTCGACGGGGAGCTCTACTGCGAACGGGTGATCGCGCTCGGCGGCCCGCAGGTGATATCGCCGCGACTGGTCAAGACGACGCTGGGCGCCAGCCTGGACGATCTGCTGGCAGGCGAGTTGCAGGAGGGGGAGAACCGGGTCATTTCCGGCTCGGTGCTCAGCGGCACCCGCGCCCATGGCCCTCACGCCTTCCTCGGGCGCTTCCATCTGCAGGTGAGCGTGGTTAAAGAAGGGCGGGAAAAAGAGCTCTTCGGCTGGGTGATGCCGGGCAAAGAGAAGTTCTCGATAACCCGCACCACGCTGGGCCATTTCTTCAGGCGCAAGCGCTTTCATTTCTCTACCGATACCCACGGCGGCGAGCGGGCGATGGTGCCGATCGGCAACTACGAGCGGGTGATGCCGCTGGATATCCTGCCGACCATACTGCTGCGCGATCTGCTGGCCGGGGATACCGACAGCGCTCAGGCGCTGGGCTGTCTGGAGCTGGATGAAGAAGATCTGGCGCTGTGCACCTACGTCTGCCCCGGTAAGTATGAATATGGCCCTGCGCTGCGCAGCGTATTAACCCGGATTGAGCAGGAAGGATAAGAGATGGGCTTAAAGCATCTGATTGAAAAAATTGAGCCGCATTTCACGCACGGCGGCAAGCTGGAAAAATATTATCCGCTGTATGAAGCGGCGGCGACCATCTTCTACACACCAGGCCAGGTCACCCGCGGCGCGGCGCATGTGCGCGACGCCATCGACCTCAAGCGGTTGATGATCCTCGTGTGGTTTGCCGTCTTTCCGGCGATGTTCTGGGGGATGTATAACGTCGGGCTGCAGACCATACCGGCGCTGCATAAGCTTTACGGCGCCGAACAACTGCAGCAGGCGATCGCCAACAACTGGCACTATAGCGTCGCCCAGTGGTTAGGGGTGAGCTTCAGCGCCGACGCCGGCTGGCTGAGCATGATGACCCTGGGGGCGGTCTTTTTCCTGCCGATCTATATCACCGTCTTTATCGTCGGCGGCTTCTGGGAAGTGCTGTTCGCTATCGTGCGCAAGCATGAAATCAACGAAGGCTTCTTTGTCACCTCGATTCTGTTCGCGCTGATCGTCCCGCCCACGCTGCCGCTGTGGCAGGCGGCGCTGGGGATCTCCTTCGGGGTGGTGATCGCTAAAGAGATTTTCGGCGGTACCGGGCGCAACTTCCTCAACCCGGCGCTGGCAGGGCGCGCGTTCCTGTTCTTCGCCTATCCGGCGCAAATCTCCGGCGACCTAGTGTGGACGGCGGCGGACGGTTTTTCCGGCGCTACGCCGCTCTCCCAGTGGGCCAGCGGCGGCGGTGAAGCGCTGGTTAACGTCGCTACCGGCATCCCGGTGAGCTGGATGGACGCCTTCCTCGGCAATATTCCGGGCTCGATTGGCGAAGTCTCCACGCTAATGATCCTGATCGGCGGCGCGATCATCCTCTTTGGCCGCGTCGCGTCCTGGCGCATCGTCGCCGGGGTGATGATCGGCATGGTCGCCACCGCTACCCTGTTTAACGTTATCGGCTCCGACACCAACCCGATGTTCGCTATGCCATGGTACTGGCATCTGGTACTCGGCGGCTTCGCCTTCGGCATGATGTTTATGGCGACGGACCCGGTATCCGCCTCGTTTACCGATAAAGGAAAATGGAGTTACGGCGTGCTGATCGGCGTGATGTGCGTGCTGATCCGCGTGGTGAACCCGGCTTATCCGGAAGGGATGATGCTGGCGATCCTCTTCGCCAACCTCTTCGCACCGCTGTTCGATTACCTGGTGGTGCAGGCCAATATTAAGCGGAGGAAGTCGCGTGGCTGAGAAGAAAAGTAACGATAGCATCGGCAAAACGCTGCTGGTGGTGCTGGTGCTTTGTCTGGTCTGCTCCATCGTGGTAGCGGGCTCGGCCGTGGGGCTGAAATCCCGCCAGCAGGCGCAGCGGGCGTTGGATAAGCAGCGTAATATCCTGGCGGTGTCCGGCCTGATGCAGCCCGGCATGGATGCTGATGCGGTCGCCGACACCTTCGCGGCGCGCATTTCGCCGCGACTGGTGAATCTGGCGACCGGCGAGCTGCTGGAGAAAGACCCGGCAAAATTCAATCAGGCCCAGGCGCTGAAGGATCCGCAGCAGAGTATGGCGCTGGATGCCAGCCAGGATCCGGCGGGGATTAAACGCCGCAGCAATCTGGCGGAAATCTACCTGGTGCGCGACGCGCAGCAGAAGATTGAGCAGGTGGTGTTGCCCATTTATGGCAATGGCCTGTGGTCGATGATGTACGCCTTCGTGGCGCTGGACGTCGATGGCCGCACGGTGAAAGGCATTACCTACTATGACCAGGGGGAGACCCCGGGGCTGGGCGGCGAAGTGGAGAACCCGAACTGGCGCCAGCAGTTTGTCGGCAAGCAGGTGCTGGATGACAACGGCATGCCGGCGCTGAGAGTGGTCAAAGGCGGCGCGCGCGCTGGTGACCTGCATGCGGTTGATGGCTTATCGGGCGCCACGCTGACGTCAAATGGCGTACAGCACAGCTTTGATTTCTGGATGGGTGAACTGGGCTTTGGTCCGTTCCTGAAAAAGGTGCGTGAAGGAGGGCTGAACAATGGCTGAACAGAGCGAGATGAAAGAGGTGAAGCGCGTGCTGGTGGGGCCGCTCATCGCCAATAACCCCATCGCCCTGCAGGTGCTGGGCGTCTGCTCCGCGTTGGCGGTCACCACTAAGCTGGAAACCGCCTTCGTGATGACCATTGCGGTGACCCTGGTGACGGCGTTCTCCAGCATGTTTATCTCGATGATCCGCCACCACATTCCCAACAGCGTGCGCATCATCGTGCAGATGGCGATCATCGCCTCGCTGGTTATCGTGGTGGATCAGCTACTGCGGGCTTTCGCCTATGAGACTTCCAAGCAGCTGTCGGTATTCGTCGGGCTTATCATCACCAACTGCATCGTGATGGGCCGCGCTGAAGCTTACGCCATGAAGTCGCCGCCGCTGGCCAGCTTTATGGACGGTATCGGCAACGGTCTCGGCTACGGCGCGATCCTGATTATCGTCGGCTTCCTGCGCGAGCTTATCGGCAGCGGCAAGCTGTTCGGTATCACGGTGCTGGAGACGGTGCAGAACGGCGGCTGGTATCAGCCGAACGGCCTGTTCCTGCTGGCGCCGAGCGCGTTCTTCATTATCGGTTTACTGATTTGGGCCCTGCGTAGCTGGAAGCCTGAACAGCAGGAAAAGGAGTAATCGATGATGGCTCATTACATTAGCCTTTTTGTCCGCGCGGTGTTTGTTGAGAACATGGCGTTGGCCTTTTTCCTCGGGATGTGTACCTTCCTCGCGGTGTCGAAAAAGGTCTCCACCGCCTTCGGCCTCGGCGTTGCGGTGACGGTGGTGCTGGGTCTTGCCGTACCGATCAACAACCTGGTGTATAACCTGGTGCTGCGCGACGGCGCGCTGGTGGAGGGGGTAGACCTCAGCTTCCTGAACTTCATCACCTTTATCGGGGTGATCGCCGCGCTGGTGCAGATCCTCGAGATGATCCTCGATAAGTACTTCCCGGCGCTATACAACGCGCTGGGGATCTTCCTGCCGCTGATTGCGGTTAACTGCGCGATTTTCGGCGGTGTGTCGTTCATGGTGCAGCGTGATTACAACTTCCCGGAATCCATCGTTTACGGCTTCGGCTCCGGCATCGGCTGGATGCTGGCGATCGTGGCGATGGCGGGGATCCGCGAAAAGATGAAGTACGCCAACGTGCCTGCCGGTTTGCGCGGGTTAGGGATCACCTTTATCACTACCGGGTTGATGGCGCTGGGCTTTATGTCCTTCTCCGGCGTGCAGCTATAAGGGCGAATAAGTATGGAAATTATTCTTGGCGTCGTGATGTTCACGCTGATTGTGCTGGTGCTGTCGGGGCTTATCCTGGCAGCGCGCTCAAAGCTGGTGAACGCGGGCGACGTGGTTATTGAGATCAATAACGAAGCGGATAAGCAGATCCGTACCCCGGCGGGGGATAAGCTGCTGAACACGCTGTCCAGCAACGGGATTTTTGTCTCCTCCGCCTGCGGCGGCGGCGGCTCCTGCGGCCAGTGTCGGGTGACTATCAAAGAGGGTGGCGGCGATATCCTGCCGACCGAGCTTTCGCATATTACCAAACGCGAAGCCAAAGCCGGCTGCCGTCTGGCCTGCCAGGTCGCGGTGAAGCAAAACATGAAGATTGAGCTACCGGAAGAAATCTTCGGCGTCAAAAAATGGGAATGCGAAGTTATCTCCAATGATAACAAAGCCACTTTCATTAAAGAGCTCAAGCTGCGGATCCCCGAGGGGGAGGTGGTGCCGTTCCGCGCCGGGGGCTATATTCAGATCGAATGCCCACCGCATAAAGTGGCCTATGCTGACTTCGATGTCCCGGATGAATACCGCTCGGACTGGGACAAGTTCAACCTGTTCCGCTACGTCTCTGAGGTGAAAGAGCCGACCCTGCGCGCCTACTCGATGGCTAACTATCCGGAAGAGAAGGGCATCATTATGCTCAACGTGCGCATTGCGACGCCGCCGCCGAAGGTGCCGGATGCCCCGCCGGGGATCATGTCGTCCTATATCTGGTCGCTGAAGCCGGGCGATAAGGTGACGATTTCGGGGCCGTTCGGCGAGTTCTTTGCCAAAGAGACCGACGCCGAGATGGTGTTTATCGGCGGCGGCGCCGGGATGGCGCCGATGCGTTCGCATATTTTCGACCAGCTCAAGCGCCTGCACAGCACACGTAAAATCAGCTTCTGGTACGGAGCGCGCTCGCTGCGCGAGATGTTCTACGATGATGAGTTTGAACAGCTGGCGCGGGATAACCCGAACTTTACCTTCCACGTTGCGCTCTCCGATCCGCTGCCGGAAGATAACTGGACGGGGCATACCGGCTTTATCCATAACGTTCTGTACGAGAACTATCTGCGCGATCATCCGGCGCCGGAAGACTGCGAGTTCTACATGTGCGGGCCGCCGGTAATGAATGCCGCGGTGATTAAGATGCTGAAGGATCTGGGCGTCGAGGACGAGAATATTCTGCTCGACGACTTTGGAGGCTGACGATGCTGACGGTGTTTGTCGCAACCTTTGTGATTTTTGCGCTGGTGATCCTCGGGATGTCGCTGGGCTACCTGGTGAAGCGCAAGAGCATTCAGGGCAGCTGCGGCGGGATCTCCTCGCTGGGACTGGAAAAAGTCTGCGACTGTCCTGAGCCCTGCGACGCGCGTAAGAAACGTCTCGCCCGCGAGGCGCAGCGCCAGCAGCGGCGCATTTTGTAATCTGTGAGGTTTCCGGGCAGATTGCGCTCCCGATATTTCTTTTGCGTGATGCCACTCATGGCGCAGGGAGCGCACCGGGGGCGGCCAGTCGCCGCCACCCCCGGGCTCCGGCCAGCACCGGCAGTTTCAACTGCCCCAGGCCCGGCGGTGAGTTAACAGCCAGTCCTGGAAGGGTAGGCCGGGTAAGGCGTAGCCGCCACCCGGCAACAACATGCCAGCAACGTGAGGCCGCTTTCGCGGCCTTTTTTAGCCATTGACTCGCTTACTGCCAGCTTTTCGCCTGCGCCGGGGAATCGACCATCACGCCGTCAGCGCCCAGCTCTTTCGCCGTGCGGTAATCTTCCGCACTGTTGATGCCGAAGAAGATAATGTGCGCTTTACCCTGCGAGCGGAAGCAATCCATCGCCTCTTTATCCCAGGTGAGCGTCGCCGGGGAGACCCCTTCCCCAAGGGTGAATTTCTCCACCACCTCTACCTTGCGCTTCAGCTCCAGCCCATACCACTGCTCGCCTTCGCGCTGGCTGGCAGGCTGGCACTGATGGCTGAGCGAAATGCTGGCAAGTCTGGTGCGGGTTTCGCTGCGCGTGACGAAGCGGGGAATAGCCGGCGGCAGCGCGGCGATATAGCGGTCTTCGGTGGAATAGACCCGCACGCGATCGAGGCTGTGCGTAGCTTTTAACACCGCAAGCAGGCGCTCGCCCATCACGGTCGGGTCGGCATCCGGAGATTTAATGTCGATGTAGAAGAACGTGTGCGGCCATTGCTGCAAAACGGCTTGCAGCGTGGGAATGGTGGCCTGCCTGCCGCGCCAGGGGTGGCTGTCATCACCCCATTTCCAGCCGGCATCGACTTTCGCCAGCTCGGCGGCGGTCAAACTGGAAACGTTGCCCTCGCTATTGGTCAATGCGGAAAGATCGCTTGACCGGTAGAGCACCGGCACGCCGTCGTGGCTTAACTGTACCGTGACCCAGATGGCCTCGGCGTTATTCTCCAGCGCCAGCTTAATGGCCGGCAGGGTATTCTCTGGCGCATCGCCGGTGCCGCCGCGATGGGCAATCAGCTGCGGGGCGGCCCAGGCGCCGGCGGAGGCCAGCAGGCAAAGTGCGGTAAGTATTTTCTTCATGATTATATCTTCCAGATTTATCGGTTAACTTTATGAAAATAAACATAATTTATTGCAGTTTTATGTTTTAACCGCTTTTCCGGGCGATGAAATAAAAAAAGCATAAAATTCGCAGCGAGTTTTGCTATGCTGTATGGGTATACAGTGTTGAGTCTGACGATGCGTAAAATTATCCATGTCGATATGGACTGTTTCTTTGCGGCGGTGGAGATGCGCGACAACCCGGCGTTGCGCGATATACCTCTCGCGATAGGCGGCAGTCGGGTACAGCGTGGCGTGATTAGTACCGCGAACTATCCTGCGCGTAAGTTTGGCGTGCGTAGCGCCATGCCGACGGCGACGGCGCTCAAGCTGTGCCCGCATCTCACGCTGCTTCCCGGCCGCTTTGATGCCTACAAAGAAGCCTCGAACCATATCCGCGAAATTTTCTCCCGCTATACCTCGCGCATTGAGCCGCTGTCGCTGGATGAAGCCTATCTTGATGTCAGCGACAGCGTGCATTGTCACGGGTCGGCCACCCTGATCGCCCAGGAGATCCGCGAAACCATCGAACGGGAGCTGCGCCTCACCGCCTCGGCGGGGGTAGCGCCGGTAAAGTTTCTTGCCAAAATCGCCTCCGACATGAATAAACCCAACGGCCAGTTCGTTATTGCTCCCCATCAGGTGGCTGAGTTTGTACGGGCGCTGCCGCTGGCGAAAATACCCGGCGTCGGGAAGGTATCGGCGGCGAAGCTGGAAAATATGGGCCTGCGTACCTGTGGCGATGTACAGAACAGCGATCTGGCCATGCTGCTTAAGCGCTTCGGTAAATTCGGCCGTATTTTGTGGGAGCGCAGCCACGGGATTGATGAGCGGGAAATCCATAACGACCGGCAGCGCAAGTCAGTGGGGGTAGAGCGGACATTAGCGGAAGATATCCATGAATGGTCAGAGTGCGAAGCGATTATCGAAAATCTCTATCCCGAACTGGAGCGCCGGCTGGCGAAGGTCAAACCGGACCTGCTGATCGCCCGTCAGGGTATTAAACTGAAATTCAATGACTTCCAGCTGACCACCCAGGAGCACGTCTGGCCGCAGCTGAACAAAGCGGATCTGATTGCCACCGCGCACAAGGCCTGGGATGAGCGCCGCGGCGGACGTGGCGTGCGCCTGGTTGGGCTCCACGTGACGCTGCTCGATCCGCAGCTGGAAAGGCAGCTTTTATTAGGGATTTAACCATGCACATTCGTCCTTACCGCGACAACGATTTACCACTGCTCTGTCGGATATTCCTGCGCGCGGTGCGGGAAACGGCCTGCCGGGACTATACTCCGGCGCAGATTGCGGCCTGGGCGCAGGTGGATGAGACGCGCTGGCGGCAAAAGCTGGCTGATGCAAACGGGCTGGTGGCGGAGATAGAGAGTCAACCGGTTGGCTTTATCACCGCCATCGGGACGCATATCGATTTGCTCTTTGTCTCGCCGGATCACGGCCGGCAGGGTATCGGCGGCGCGCTTATCGAGGCGCTCTGCGCTCAGTATCCTGCGCAAATCCTGACGGTGGACGCCAGCATTACCGCGAGACCCTGTTTTACGGCCCATGGCTTTAAGGTGGTGGCTGAGCAGCGGGTGGCGGCGCGCGGGGAGTGGTTTATTAACTACCGGATGGAAAGCGCGGGACGCTAAGGTGAGGGGGAGAAACCGGCGGCGGGCTGCCGCCGGTGGTGATGCTTATTTAGCCGGAATGGCTTTCAGCAGCTCGGTCAGCAGCGTCCAGTACTGGCCGACGCTCTCGATATGGACCTGCTCATCCGGGGAGTGCGGACCGGTAATGGTTGGCCCGATGGAGACCATGTCCATCTCCGGATACGGTTTCTTGAACAGGCCGCATTCCAGACCGGCGTGGATGATCTGGATGTTCGGCGTCTTGTTGAACAGACGCTGGTAAGTCTCGCGCACCAGGTGCATCACCGGCGAGTTGGCGTCCGGCTGCCAGCCAGGGTAAGCGCCTTTGGCTTCGGTTTTCGCCCCCGCCAGTTTACCCAGAGATTCCAGCATGCTGACCACATAGTCTTTGCCGCTGTCGATCAGCGAGCGGATCAGGCAGTGGATCTGCACATTGTCATCGGTCATGGTGACGACGCCGACGTTCAGCGAGGTTTCTACTACGCCTTTCGCCACGTCAGAGTTGCGGATAACCCCGTTCGGCGTGGCGTTCAGGAGGCGGATGAAACCGTCGCGGGAGGCCTGAGTCAGCGCCGCTTTGTCGTTCTCTACCGCTTCCAGGAGCACCACCAGGTTCTTCTCTTTGGCCGCCAGCTCGTTTTGCAGCAGCGCCTGGTAAGTATTCACCAGCGCTTTCAGCGCATCGGCTTTATCCGCGGCGACGGCGACAGTAGCGTATGCTTCGCGCGGGATGGCGTTGCGCAACGTACCGCCGTTGAAATCGACCAGACGCAGATCCAGCTCATCGGCATGACCGGCAAGGAAGCGCGACAGCAGCTTGTTGGCGTTACCCAGACCGAGATGGATGTCACCGCCGGAGTGGCCGCCCTTCAGCCCTTTTAAGGTCACTTTAAAGCTCTGGAAACCGGCCGGAATCGCTTCGCGGGTCAGCGCCAGGTTAGAGGTGAAATCGATCCCGCCGGCGCAACCCATATAGATTTCGCCTTCTTCTTCGGAGTCGGTGTTGATCAGGATATCGGCCTGCAGCCAGTTGGCCTGCAGACCGAAGGCACCGTCCATACCGGCTTCTTCGGTCATGGTCAGCAGCACTTCCAGCGGGCCGTGAGCGACGCTGTCGTCGGCCAGTACCGCCAGTGCGGACGCCATCCCGATACCGTTGTCCGCGCCCAGCGTGGTGCCGCGCGCTTTCACCCATTCGCCGTCAATGTACGGCTGGATCGGATCTTTGGCGAAGTCGTGGACGGTGTCGTTATTTTTCTGCGGCACCATATCGAGGTGCGCCTGCAGCGCTACCGGCTTACGGTTTTCCATACCGGCAGTCGCGCCTTTACGAATCAGAATGTTGCCAACCTGGTCGCGTTCCGCGTGTAAGCCTTGTTCTTTTGCCCAACCCATAATGTGCTCGGCGAGCTGTTCTTCGTGATAGGACGGGTGCGGGATGGAGCAAATCTTGGCGAAAATATCCCAAAGCGGCTGCGGGGATAGTTGAGACAGTTCAGACACGGTAAGTCTCCTTACAGACTCCTGCATACAGCGGTTGCAGGACGAGGGTTAGCGTTAAAATACACAACAAGCCCGGGCTTGCGCGATGGGGGTGAGAATACCACTTTCCACCGCCGCAGGTAGTGTAAACAACGCAAAAAGCGTTGCGCAAACCGCTTAACACTGGTTTTTAGTGCGTCAGATCTCTATAATCTCGCGCAACCATTTTCCCCCTCGAACATTATTTAAGCCGTATTACACAGGCTGGGACACTTCACATGAGCGAAAAATACGTCGTCACCTGGGACATGTTGCAGATTCACGCCCGCAAACTGGCCAGCCGTCTGCTGCCGGTTGAGCAATGGAAAGGCATTATTGCCGTTAGCCGCGGTGGACTGGTACCGGGAGCCTTACTGGCGCGTGAACTGGGCATTCGTCATGTTGATACCGTATGCATCTCCAGCTACGACCATGATAACCAGCGCGAGCTGAAAGTGCTGAAACGTGCGGAAGGCGATGGCGAAGGCTTTATCGTTATCGACGATCTGGTGGATACCGGCGGGACCGCCGTGGCGATCCGCGAAATGTATCCCAAAGCGCACTTCGTCACCATTTTCGCCAAACCGGCAGGCCGTCCGCTGGTCGATGATTACGTGGTTGATATTCCGCAGGATACCTGGATTGAACAGCCGTGGGATATGGGCGTGGTGTTTGTACCGCCTATCGCAGGTCGTTAATTCTTCAGGACAGTGCTATTTACCGCGCCCGGCTTGCCGGGCGTGGTTTTTTTTATCCTATAGCAGGTTACAATATCCGGAGTGGCACTACGACGGAGACTGCACATGTCACAGGCTAACCTCAGCGAAACGCTGTTTAAACCTCGCTTCAAACATCCCGAAACCTCTACGCTGGTGCGCCGGTTTTCTGCCGGAAAACCCCAGGCGATGCAGTCAGCGCTGAGCGGCAATCACGTCGAACACTGGTACCGTCTGATCAATCGCTTAATGTGGATCTGGCGCGGCGTAACCCCGCAGGAGATCCTTGATGTGCAAGCGCGCATTGTGATGAGCGAGGCCGAACGAACGGATCCCGAGCTGTTCGATACCGTCATCGGCTATCGCGGCGGCAACTGGATCTTTGAGTGGGCGAAAGAGGCGATGCAGTGGCAGCAAAAGGCCGGGCAGGAAGCCGATCCTTTGCTGAGCGGCCGCCACTGGCTGCATGCTTCGAACCTGTACAGCATTGCCGCTTATCCGCATATTAAAGGCGATGAGCTGGCGGAACAGGCGCAGGCTCTAGCCAACCGGGCGTATGAAGAGGCCGCCCAGCGGCTGCCTGGCGCCCTGCGCGAGCTGGAGTTCACCATCCCTGGCGGTTCGCCGATCACCGGCTTTTTGCATATGCCGAAAGGCGAGGGGCCGTTTCCGACGGTGCTGATGTGTGGGGGGCTGGACTCGCTGCAGACGGATTATTACAACCTGTATGAGAACTACTTCTCACCGCTCGGCATTGCCATGCTGACCATTGATATGCCCTCCATCGGCTTCTCGTCAAAATGGACGCTGAATCAGGACACCAGCCTGCTGCATCAGCACGCGCTGCGCCATCTGGAAAATGTGCCATGGATCGACCATACCCGGGTCGCCGCCTTCGGCTTCCGTTTTGGCGCCAATATCGCGGTGCGTCTCGGTTACCTGGAGCCGCAGCGGCTGAAGGCCGTAGCCTGTCTGGGGCCGGTGGTCCACGGTCTGCTGGTGGATCCTCTGCATCAGGGGCGCGTGCCGGAGATGTACCTCGACGTGCTGGCCTCGCGGCTGGGCATGCATGACGCGTCCGATGAAGCGCTGCGCGTGGAGCTCAACCGCTACTCGTTAAAAACCCAGGGACTGCTGGGACGCCGTTGCCCGACGCCGATGCTTTCCGGCTTCTGGAAGGACGATCCGTTCAGCCCCGAAGAGGAGTCGCGGTTAATCACCTCGTCATCTGCCGATGGCAAACTGCTGGAGATCCCGTTTAACCCGGTGTATCGCAATTTTGATCACGCATTGCGACAGATCGCCCGCTGGATCAACCATAGATTTGGTTAATTTATTGCTAAATTCTATTGGTTTGGTAAAACAGTTGCATCACTAAAGGAGATCGCAATGACGTTACCGAGTGGACACCTGAAAAGTAAGTTGATCAAGAAATTCACGGCGCTAGGGCCTTACATTCGCGAAGAGCAGTGCCATGACAACCGTTTCTTTTTCGATTGCCTGGCAGTTTGCGTCAACGTTAAGCCCGCACCGGAGAAGCGTGAATTCTGGGGCTGGTGGATGGAAATGGAAGCACAAGAGTCACGTTTCACCTATAGCTACCAGTTTGGCCTGTTCAATAAAGAAGGGTCATGGCAGGCGGTCGACATTGACGACCCGGAAGTGAGCGACAGACTGGAAAAAACGCTGCGCGAGTTTCACGAGCGCGCCGCAGCGCTGCTGACCACCTTTAATCTGAAGCTGGAACCGGCCGACGATTTCAGCGAGCCGGTTCGCCTGCGCGCCTGATTGATCTACAGATACGATTTCTCCACGCCCGTGCGGCGTGGAGGAGCGTGACGAAGACTTTGCCGCCCCACCCGCACTCTCCACCCCGCCACCTGGCTCACACTGCCTGCGGCTGCAGCTTGCCGGCCATCGCCTGCTGAATAATCGGGATCGGCGTCAGTAAGTGCTCGCGCATCAGCGCGCTGGCCTGCTCGGCGTCGCGCGCCAGAATAGCGTCCACCAGGGTCTGATGCTGGACATGCTTATCTTCCAGCATCTCCACCGACAGGACGGTGGTGCGCAGCCAGATAAAACGGTAGCGGGCCGCCAGATCGAAGAGCCGCTCGCGCATTTGCAGCAGATACTGCGAACCGCAGCCGGCGACGATGGCGGTGTGAAACGCCTGGTGGCGCTGGTCCCACTCATCGAGTAAGCGCTCACTTGCCTCGCACGACTCCAGCTTGTTGAGCAGATGGGCGCGGGCCAGCAGCTCCGCCTCCCACTCATCGCCGCCGCGCTCGATGGCGAGGCGCACCAGCATGGCTTCCATGTTGGCGCGCGCGTCGAAGATATCGAGAAGCTCCTGTTCCGACATGGGCGCCACCCGATAGCCTTTCTGATTGACCACCGTCACCAGCCGTTCGGCCACCAGCTGCGAAAGCGCCTCGCGCAGCGGACCGACCCCCAGGGCATAGCGCGAGGTCAACAGGCTCATCCGCAGCTTCTCATCGGGTTGGTAGACCCCGCGGATGATGTCGTTTTTTAACCAACGGTACCCGTCAATGGCCGTCGCCTGAGAAATGGCGGTCATGATCTTACTCCTGAATACTCTTCCCGGCGGGGGGCCGGGAACAGGGTTAACGCGTATTTTGCAGCGGCAGTTTTTGCCACAATACCAGCTTTTTCCAGCGCGACATAATCGGTACCGTACAAATAATTCCCAATGCTAACAGGCCGGTAGAGATCACCTCCAGCTGCTGCGCCGGACGGAACAGCATCACCACCAGCACGAAGGTGATAAAGGCGATCACCAGCCAGGTCAGGTACGGATAGAGCCACATTCTGAGACGGATCTCCCCGCCTTGCGCCTGAAGGATTTTACGCATCCGCAGTTGCGAAACGGCGATCACCAGATAGACCAGCAGGGCGATGGCGCCGGAGCTGTCGATGAGGAATTTAAACACCTTGGCAGGCGCGTAGTAGTTCACCACCACGGTGAGGAACGCCGCGCCGGTGGAGAGGAGCACCGCCACGTACGGCGTTTTGCTGCGGTTGGTCCGCCCCATGAAGGCCGGCGCATCGCCGCGGCGGCTCAGGGAGTAGAGCATCCGCGAGGCGGTATACAGCGCCGAGTTCAGACAGCTGGTGACCGACAGGAGGATCACGCCGTCCATAATCAGCTTGGCATAGGGAATATGCAGCAGCTCGAGCACCGAGCGGTAGGAGCCAATGCTCTTCAGCCCCGGCATATTCCATGGGATGAGGGCGACGACGATAAAGATCGAGCACAGATAAAAAATAGAGATACGCCAGATCACCGAGTTGGTGGCGCGCACGATATGTTTATCCGGGGTATCCGATTCGGCGGCGGCAATAGTGACAATCTCCGCGCCCATAAACGAGAACATGGTGATCAGCATCGCGCTCAGCACCGCGCCGAAGCCGTTGGGCATAAAGCCGCCGTGATCCCACAGACGCGAAATGCCGCTCACCTCGGCATACGGATAAAAGCCGGTAATGGCGACCGCGCCCAGTACGATAAACGCCAGAATAGCGACCACTTTGCACAGCGCCAGCCAGAACTCGAATTCGCCGTAGTTTTTGACGCTCAGCAGGTTACTGCCGGTGAGGGCGAGGGTGATGACCAGAGAGAACAACCACACCGGGACGCCCGGCACCCATGAATGCAAAATAATCGCCGCGATATTGGCTTCCAGCGGAATAACCAATACCCAAAACCACCAGTACAGCCAGCCGATGGTATACCCCGCCCAGCGGCCGATGGCTTTATCGGCGTAGGTGGAAAAGGAGCCGGTATCCGGCGTGGCGACCGCCATTTCGGCCAGCATACGCATAATCATCACCACCAGTAGCCCGGCAAACAGATAGGCCAGCAGCACCGCCGGGCCCGCCTCGGCAATGGCGACGCTGGATCCGACAAATAAACTCGCGCCGATCACCCCGGCGATAGATAACATCGTGACGTGGCGCGACTTCAGCCCCGCCCCTAAATCCTGTGATTGCGACAGTTGCCCCATCATTTACCCTCTCGAAGTGTGTCACCTGGGAGAGCGCCCCGACATTCCCGCGCCGGGGCACGCGTATTATTGTTGTTTTGCAGGTCTCGTCTTTATTCCCTTACTAACGTACTTCGTGTCCGCATGTCTGGTGTGCTATGCCTGTTTCGCCTCGGTAAAGCAGTCGGCGATGATCTTCAGCCCCTGCTCGATCTGCGCCTCTTCGATGGTCAGCGGCACCAGGATGCGCAGCACGTTGTAGTACGGTCCGCAGGAGAGCAGGATCAGACCTTTGTCGCGCGCCCGGGCGACAATATCCGCCGTCAGCCTGGCGTTCGGCCTGCTGTGGTCGCCCTCTTCAAACAGCTCAATGGCGATCATCGCTCCCAGACCGCGCACGTCGCCGATCTCCGGATGATCTTCTGCGATCGCCAGCAGGCCCTGGCGCAGGGTATCGCCGAGCTGGTTGGCTTTTTCCAGCAGATTCTCCTGCTCGAAAATCTGCAATACCGCCAGGGCGGCGGCGCAGGCGATGGGGTTGCCGGCGTAGGTGCCGCCCAGTCCGCCCGGGGCGATGGCGTCCATCACCTCCGCGCGGCCGGTGACGCCCGCCAGCGGGAAACCGCCGGCGATAGATTTGGCGAAGGTGGTGATATCCGCCGCGACGCCCATCTGCTCCATGGCGAACAGGGTACCGGTGCGGCCCGCGCCGCTCTGTACTTCATCGGCGATGAGCATAATGCCGTGCTCGTCGCACAGGGCGCGCAGGCGCTGCATAAAGGCCGGGGAGGCGGCATAGAATCCGCCTTCACCCTGCACCGGCTCGATAATGATGGCGGCGATATCTTCCGGCGCGGCATCGTTTTTGAAGATGCGATGGATGCTGGCGATCGCCTCTTCATCGCTGACGCCGTGCAGCGCGCACGGATAGAGGGCGCGATAGACGTGACCCGGCATTAAGCCCATACCGGCGGAGTATGGATTCACTTTACCGGTCAGCGACAGGGTGTAGTGAGTGCGGCCGTGATAGGCGCCGGTGAAGGCGATCGCGCCGCTGCGCCCGGTTGCCGCGCGGGCGATCTTCACTGCGTTCTCCACCGCTTCCGACCCGGTGGTCACCAGCAGGGTTTTCTTGGCGAAATCACCAGGCACCTTCTGGTTCATCTTTTCGCACAGCGCCAGGTAGGGCTCGTAGGCCAGCACCTGGAAGCAGGTATGGGACAGCTTTTTCAGCTGGTCCTCCACGGCGGCGACAATCTGCGGATGCAGGTGGCCGGTATTGAGCACCGCGATACCGCCGGCAAAATCGAGATATTCCCGCCCTTCGACGTCCCACACCCGGCAGTTCTCCGCGCGCTCGGCGAAGACAGGATGGATCTGGCCGACGCCGCGCGGGACCGCGTCGCTGCGACGCGCCATCATTGCTTTATTGCTGTTCATCCGTCACTCCTGTTAAAGGCCAATACACATGTATTTGATTTCTAAGTAGTCTTCGATGCCGTACTTCGACCCTTCGCGGCCGAGGCCGGAGGCCTTAACGCCGCCGAACGGAGCGACTTCGGTGGAGATAATTCCGGTATTGATGCCGATGATGCCGTACTCCAGCGCTTCGCCGACGCGGAACACACGGCTCAGATCGCGGGCGTAGAAATAGGCGGCGAGACCGAACTCGGTATCGTTGGCCTGGGCAATGACGTCGGCTTCATCTTTAAAGCGGAACAGCGGGGCCAGCGGGCCGAAGGTCTCCTCTTTCGCCACTTTGGCGCTGTCAGGCACGTTGACCAGGATGGTGGGCTGGAAGAAGTTGCCGCCCAGGGCGTGCGGTTTGCCGCCGGTGACCACCTTTGCGCCTTTGGCGATGGCGTCGGCAATGTGTTCTTCAACTTTGGCGACGGCTTTCTCGTCGATCAGCGGGCCGGTCGTGACGCCCTCCTGCAGGCCGTCGCCGATGCGCAGTTTTTCCACCGCCTGCTGCAGCTTCTCGGCGAAACGGTCATACACCCCGTCCTGGACGTACAGGCGGTTGGCGCAGACGCAGGTTTGCCCGGCGTTGCGGAACTTCGACGCCAGCGCCCCCTCGACGGCTTTATCGAGATCGGCATCGTCGAAGACGATAAACGGCGCGTTGCCGCCCAGCTCCAGGGAGACTTTTTTGATGTCTTTCGCGCACTGCTCCATCAGCTGGCGGCCAATCTCGGTCGAGCCGGTAAAGGAGAGCTTGCGTACCAGCGGGTTGCTGGTCAGTTCGCCGCCGACCGCGCCGGCTGAGCCGGTGACGACGTTGAACACCCCGGCGGGGATCCCGGCGCGATTCGCCAGTTCGGCCAGCGCCAGCGCGGAAAACGGCGTCTGGCTGGCCGGTTTCAGGACCATGGTGCAGCCCGCGGCCAGCGCCGGGCCCGCTTTGCGGGTGATCATCGCCGCCGGGAAGTTCCACGGGGTGATGGCGGCGGTGACGCCGATGGGCTGCTTTATCACCAGCAGGCGCTTGTCGGCCTGGTGGCCCGGAATGGTGTCGCCGTAAATGCGTTTACCTTCTTCGGCGAACCATTCAATAAAGGAGGCGGCGTAGCTGATTTCGCCTTTGGCTTCCGCCAGCGGTTTCCCCTGCTCGAGGGTCATCAGACGGGCGAGATCGTCCTGGTTCTCCAGCATGAGATCGAACCAGCGGCGCAGAATATTCGCCCGCTCTTTGGCGGTGAGGGCGCGCCAGGCGGGAAGGGCGCGGTTAGCGGCTTCGATCGCTTGTCGGGTTTCGTCAGCGCCCATTTTCGGCACGCTGCCGAGCTGCTCGCCGTTGGCGGGGTTGGTCACCGCAATCACGTCGTCGTTGGGCGCATCGCGCCACTGACCATCAATCAGCGCCTGCTGGCGAAACAGAGTCATATCGTTGAGTTGCATAATCGCTTCCTGTCTTCAGGGGGTTAACGGGTAAAAGCGGCGTGTAGTGTCTCCACGCTACGTGCCGCACGCAGCGTGCGTCCGGGATTGCTCTGGCTGGCCAGCAGGGTCTGCACCTTGCTGACGATATGCGCGCCGATCGGGATAGCCGACGTCGCCGCGGGTGACGGCGCGTTACAGGTGTGAATGGAACGCGCGGTGGTGACGAAGAGAAAATCGTCGATCAGTTTGCCCTGCGGCGATACCGCCTGCGCCCGCACGCCGGCCGGCCACGGGCGCAAATCGCGCAATGTCAGGCTCGGGCAGTATTTCTGCACCAGCCGCAGATAGCCGCTTCGGCACAGCGAATTTTTCATTTCGCCCAGCCCGGAGCGCAGGTTGTTTTGCAGTACCCGGCGAATGCCGGGCGAGGTGAGGATCTCCAGGGTATCGGCCAGCGAAATATCGCGTTTGCGATAGCCTTCGCGCTTCAGGGCCAGCACGGCGTTGGGGCCGACGGTGACGCTGCCGTCGATCATGCGGGTCAGGTGGACGCCGAGGAACGGCATCGCCGGATCGGGGATCGGATAGATCAGATGGTTGACGATCTGATTGTGCTGCGGGGCAAGCTGGAAATACTCCCCGCGGAACGGGCAGATGATAAACCCGGGATCGACGCCGAGCATTTTCACCAGTCGATCGGCCATCAGCCCGGAACAGGTAATCAGCGTCGAGGCCTCATACTCGCCGCCCTGGCGGGTGTGGACGACCACGCCGCTGGCGTGTTCTTTCAGGGCGCTGACTTCGGCGTTGTAGACGATGGCGCCGCCTTTCGATTCGAAGTTCTTCGCCATCGCCGCCGCCACGTCGCGGTAGCTGACGATGCCGCTGGAAGGGACGAAGATCCCGCCGAGTCCGCTGATGTTCGGTTCGCGCTCGCGCAGCTCCCCGGCGCTCAGCCATTCCCGCTGCAGGCCGTTGGCGGCGGTGCGATCCCACAGGGCGCGCATCCGCTCCATCTCCAGCGGCGAGGTGGCGACCAGCATCTTGCCGCAGACGTCGTAGCGGATGCCGTTCTGCTCGCAAAAGGCTTTGGTGGCGCGGTTGCCGGCGAGGCAAAACTGCGCCTTGAGGCTGCCGGGCGTGTAGTACACCCCGGCGTGGATCACGCCGCTGTTATGGCCGGTCTGATGGCAGGCCGGGCCGGCCTCTTTTTCCAGCAGCGCAATGCGGGCATCCGGGTAAATCTCAATTAACTGCATGGCGGTCGACATGCCGATGATGCCGCCGCCGATAATCACGAAATCATACATCCGCTCAATTCCTTCGCCTGAAAACCCTTATTGATGAGTCTGGTAATTATTCGTGGAATACGCAAAGTAGCCGCGCTGGCGCATCAGCTCGCGGCGCAGGTCCGGGTGCGGCGTAAAGCGGTCGCGGCCATGCAGCCAGAACAGGTTGTTTATCAACAGAAATTTGCCTACCGGAACCGGTACAGAAAGAATGTTTTTGCTGGTCTCCAGCGCGTCGGAGAGGCGGCTCAGCCAGGTGCCTTCTTCGAAATCTTTCGGCTGGACGAACTGGTCGATATAGCGCATCACCGGGCGACCCAGCTGGTCGACGTCGAATACCGGGTGGAAGACATCTTTGCTGACGTTTTTGCTCGGCGGCGCGGCCCAGCGCATCGGGCGGCGGGCGAGCGGGTCGCGGAAGAATTCGTCGAGGTGCTCCCAGTCGTCGAGATGCAGCAGCAGGGAATTGCCGCCCTGCATGTTCTGCTCGTCGATCTTCATCATCAGCACATAGTCGGTTTGCTCTTCGACGTAGGTGCCGTCGTTGTGCAGCTCCATCACCCGGTGCGGCTGGCGCAGATAGCTGTCGGAGTTATCGACGTTTTTCACCACGAAACGGGCGTAATACTGGCCGCTCATGGCGTCGAAATTGGAACGGCCAATCAGGTGCGCCACGGCGGTGGCCAGCTTGACCATCTCCTCGGCCTGGCTGACGTTATCGATCCCTTCGCCGTTGATCAGCAGCGCGCCTTCCGCGCGGTCGAGCAGCGTTTTGATCAGCAGCGGCTGCAGCTGGTTGCCGCACAGATCGTCGAGGATCTTGCCCACCTGGAAGCGTAAGAAAGATTTGTACTCCAGCGCCTGCACCGGCCACTGCGCGACCTGCTGCAGAAACTGGGCGGTGGTGTCGGCGGAAAAGGTGAGCTCCAGCAGGCGCGGCGACTGGGCGGAAGGAGCGACGGTAAAGCCAGGGAATTGTTGAGCTAACGGCGCGGATGTCGGTTTTACTGCGGTCAGGGCGTTCATCAGGATCGTTCCTCGCAATGGAATGGAAGGTCAGGGTGATGTTCATTTCGTAGCCATAAATTAAAAATATCTACATTTTTATAAAATGCGTACGAAATGGCCTTTTTGTTTCTATTTTGTGATCTGACAACAATTATTTAACAATGCGAGAGAGATAAGGCGGTGGTTAACGTTGAGGAACAAAGCGGGTGGCGGAAAAGGCAAAATGCCGAAAGGCTGAGGGTAAATCATAACGCCGATCACAGTTTTTAATCTGTGCAATACCCTTACCAGATGAAGGTGTTAACATTCAGCTGGTAAATACCTTTCAATGCTCACCGAGGCTTCGATGCTGGAGAATGTCATTATCAGATAATCAGCTTCCCGACCTGCCCAGGCCGGACTGATTATCGCTGCGCTTAAACCTTACGCACACACCTGCGGGTGTAGGCATGTTTTCGCACATGATAATGAACAGGTTTCAGTATGAATTTATCCCGTCAGGAACAACGGACCTTACACGTACTCGCCAAAGGTGGCCGTATTGCGCACGTCCGCGATACCTCCGGCCGCATTACCGCCGTCGAATGCTACACCCGGGAAGGGCTGTTGCTGAGCGACTGCACCCTCGCGGTCTTCAAAAAGCTCAAAACCAAAAAGCTGATTAAGTCGGTGAATGGCCAGCCGTACCGGATCAACACCACCGGTTTGACCAACGTTCGCGCACAGGCGGACAACCGCTGATACAGCGACCCGGGCAGGGTCGCTGCCCGGGCGTATGGCTCTCAAGGAGAAAAACCCATGATCGATATCCCTCGCATTTTTACTATCAGTGAAAGCGAACACCGTATTCATAACCCCTTTACCCCGGAAAAGTACGCCACGCTGGGGCGGGCGCTGCGAATGGCGCCGGGCGCCTCCATTCTTGACCTCGGCAGCGGCTCCGGAGAGATGCTCTGTAGCTGGGCGCGCGATCATCAGATCGTCGGCACCGGGGTGGACATGAGCCTGCTGTTCAGCCAGCAAGCGGCCGCCCGGGCAGAGGCGCTCGGGGTGAGCGACCGGGTGACCTTTGTGCACCAGGATGCCAGCGGGTATGTCGCCAGTCAACCGTGCGATATTGCCGCCTGCGTGGGGGCAACGTGGATCGGCGGCGGCGTGGCAGGCACGATTGCGCTGCTGAAGCAGAGCCTTAACCCAGGCGGTATGCTGCTGATCGGCGAGCCATGGTGGCGCAAACGCCCCGCCACGGCGGAAGAGGCGGTTGCCTGCGGCGCGCACTCTCCCGACGACTTCCTGACGCTGCCGGCGCTGGTCGCCCACTTCGGCGAACTGGGCTATGACGTAGTGGAGATGGTGCTGGCGGACCAGGAGGGCTGGGATCGTTATGAAGCGGCGAAATGGCTGACGATGCGCCGCTGGCTGGAGGCCAATCCGCACGATGACTTCGCGCCGGAGGTTCGCCAGCAGTTGACCACCGCGCCGCTGCACCATGTCACCTGGACCCGGGAATATCTCGGCTGGGGCGTGTTTGTCCTGATGGCGCGTTAACCAGCGTGTCGGTAGCGTCGGGAGGCGCTACCGACCATCTTCAGACCTTCAGCTCGTCGTAGCTGACCATGACGTGTTGGCGAAAGGCGGGCCGTGCGGTTAGCCGTGCGTAATAGGCCGCAAGATGGGGGAGGGGACGACGGGGGATATCGATTGCAAAGTAGCGGTACAGCACATGACCAAACTGGATGTCGGCCAGGGTGAGCGTATCGCCCACCAGATAGCGACTGCCGGCGAGACGTTCCTCGGCAATCGCCAGCTTTTGCTCAAGGGCCGTCACCGCCGCGGCGATGGCCTGCGGATCCCGCTCGGCGGCGGGCGTGCGCACCACGCGCCAGAACACCGGCGCCGTAAAGCCGAGGGCAATATTCTGCTTTGACCACTCGGCCCAGCGATCAATCTCAGTACGAGCCAGCAGGTCGCCCGGCCAGAAGGCGTCGTCGGCGTAGCGACTGGCTAAATAGCGAAGGATCGCGCCGGTTTCCCACAGCGGCGGATTATCGCCATCCTGCAGCACTGGCACCGTACGATTGGGATTGAGCTGATAAAACGCCTCGCTGTCGGTACCGCCATAGCGATGGCCCACGTCGAAGCGGAGATAGTCCAGACCAAGCTCGCCAACACACCACATCAGCGCCTGCACGTTAGAGGAAGTTTTTCGGCCCCAGATAGTCAGCATCGGGATCTCCTGTGAACAGGGAAAGAAGGAGCATAGCAGGTAGGGTTGAAAACGGGAGGGGTCACAAAAGAAATGAGTCACCTCTCCGCGCAGGGGGCGGCTGCGCTGGTCAGATGTTCAAACCAGAGGCGTAGCTCAGCCAGCTATTCAGCGCACAGAATGAGTGGAAGAAACAGAGGGCAACAGTTTGCCCTCTGTTTACTTAAGTGGTCTTGTACTAAGGTGTGGCGCTAAAAAACTCGCCAAATTTGACGGCCAGCCAGCCGACAGGCGTCGTGGCGCCGCCGACGATATTGGTGATCTCGGCCATCCCTTCCGGTACCGGAATATGTGAGTTCACCGCCGCCTGAGTATATTCTTGCGAAATGTCCGTCCCGACATACAGGATGCAGGTCACGATCAGGGTTCCGGTTATGAACATGCGGAACATATTTCGTTTACAGAACGGCGTGACCATTGCCAGCAGGAACATTAACGAAGCCAGATCGACAAAGGGCAGTACGCGGTTGCCGGGCAGAATGATAGACAGCACCACAGCCATAGGGATTAACAGCAGACCGGTCGCCAGTACCGAAGGTTCACCGATCAATAACGCCGTATCCATCCCGATGTAAAAATCGCGCCCCGGAAATTTAGCCTTCAGTTTTGCTTCAGCGGCATCACGGACAATCAACAATCCCTGCACCAGAATTTCAATCATTTTAGGCAGCAGCAGCATGGCGGCTGAAACCTTAATGGCCAGTGAAACGGCAGCGGAAATGTCATATCCAGCCAGGAAAGCCAACAGCAGTCCCAGCACAAACCCCAGGGTAAGAGGCTCGCCAAAAACGCCGAATTTTTTATTAATACTTTCCGGATCGAAATTGATTTTATTGATGAGCGGGATCTTATCAATGATGTAATTACAGGCAATGCCAAACGGCACGTAAGCTATACAGGTAAGATGTGGGAATGATATCCCTTTAAGATTATAGTTTTTTTGTAAATACGGCGCCGTTAAATCTGCGGCCAATAGCGTCAACACAAAAATAGCGAAAGTAATACCGACAGAAAGCCAGTAATTTCCCGTTCCGGCATAGACCACAGACCCCATGATCAGGAAAATCCAGTAGTTAAAAATATCGATATTCACCGTTTTGGTTAATTTCAACAGAAGCATGGCCAGGTTGATGACGATAAAGCCCACCACGACGGGCAGCATCAGCGGCGAACCCCAGCCAATAGTCGATGCGGTAGGCCAACCGGTATCAACGACCGTTAACTGCAGGCCGATACGCTCAACCATCGCCTGCGATGCCGGGCCCAGGTTTGTCAGCAGCAGGCCAATCACCAGCCCCACCCCTTCAAAACCAATGCCGACCAGCATCCCTGCTTTAAATGCCGTACCGATTTTAACGCCAAAGCAAAGCGCGATAATAAAGAATATTACTGGCATCATTACTGATGCCCCCAGACTAATAATGCTGTTGATAATATCCATAATGATTCCTTAAAAGGCGGGCGAATTGGGCACGAGTTAACCCGTGCCCATTGGGCCCTGTTAATACCTTTAATGGTTCTTTTAGTATTTAACTGAGTTTCTTTAAAAGGATCTCAGCGAAGCGTTTGGGCGAATTACTGAATGCGTCAATGGTACTCCCGGCAATATGCGGCGTAATGGTCACGTTATTCAGTGTATAGAATGCACTGTCGTCAGGAAGCGGTTCTTCATCAAAGGTATCAAGCGCGGCGCCCATAATTTGCCCGGATCTGAGCGCATCAATCATCTCTTTTTCATTGATTAACCCGGAGCGTGCCGTGTTAACAATGATGGCACTGCGCTTCATCAGCGCGAAATGGTGTGCGTTAATCAGATTTTCGGTTTCCGGCGTCAGGCGAGCATGTAACGAGATAACGTCGGCGCGTTGTACCAGTTCGTCCAGTGAATCGACTTTCTCATAACGTTCATGGCCTGCAACGTACTTATCGTAAAAGATAATCTCCGTGCCAAAGCCGCTGAGAAATCCCGCGACCAGTTGGGCAATATGGCCGAGGCCAACCAGCCCCACGACTTTTCCGCCAAGCTCCGGGATCGCCTGATGGTTCGGGCTGTCTTTACGCCAGTATTTGTCACGCAGGGCATCGTGTGACCGGGCGATATTGCGCATTTCCGCCAGGATCATGCCGACCGTGAATTCAGCGACGCTGCGAGCGTTACGCCCCGGGGTGTTCATCACCTCAACGCCCCGGGCGTTCGCCACCTCAAGATTCACGTTTTCCACGCCACCGCGGAGTACGCCTACATATTTCAGCGTGGGTAGTTTATCGAACACCGCAGTATTGACGGGGGCAAACTGAGTGATCAGGATGTCAATATCACCCGCTCCCTGAAGCAGATCTTCCGGTAAGGCCACGGCTTCCGCGCCTTCCTGTTCAACCCGCAGATTATCTTCCTGAAGTTTCTCAATGGAGTCATGTGACCACTCGCGTACTTCGACTTCAATCCCGTTATCCCTGAGCGCTTTCAGTCCTGATTCCATCATTGCTGCATTGATAAACAGATCGGCAATTGCCAGACATTTCATAATGATTCTCCCTCGATTAACGCATCAACATACCGCCGGTAACGTCCAGAGTTGCTCCCGTCATATAGCTGGTCTTAGGAGAAACCATGAAGACACCGATGTCGGCAATTTCCTGAGGCTGAGCCACGCGGCCCACCGGAATACGACTGACGTAATAGTCAGGGTTTTGCTCAATGTTCTTACGGATCATCGCAGTATCCATGATCCCGACGGCGATATTGTTCACATTGATTTTTTGTTTGGCGACTTCCCGCGCCAGAGAGATAGCAAAGGCGACCAGACCGGCCTTACTTGCCGCGTAGTGCGCATGTCCCGTCGTGGAGCCGTGGAACGCGGCCTGCGAGGTAATATTCAGAATGCTGCCCATCCGGTCATGCTGCAGGCAGTGATTTACAAATAGCTGGCTGAGATGGAAGATGGCTTTCAGATTGACATTCATCACCAGATCCCAGTCCTGCGGGCTGATCTCGGTGACGTAGCCGCTCAGCCAGATCCCGGCGTTATTCACCAGAATGTCGGCTTTGCCCAGTCTGTCGATACAGGTGGCAAACAGATTTTCCCGGCTCTGTTCGTCAGAAAGATCGGTTTTAACCGCGATGATCTCTACGTTCGCGCTGGCCTTCACCGTTTCGATCAGCCGTTCGGGATGCTCTTCTTCCCGCATATAGGTAAAGCAGATATTGACGCCTTCTTTGGCGAGAGAAAGAACAAACTCTTTCCCCAGGCCGGTTGCGCCGCCTGTCACGATGGCCGTACGATTCGTTAAATTCAGATCCATTTTTTCCTCACTTAGTGCGCGATGTAGTTGCTGCAGCTTTTCCACGGCGACTGCATTTCTGATAACAGGTTTTTATAAAGCTGGTATTTGGTCTGGTAGACCCGGTGATTTTCCGGATTAGGGGAGACGGTGCGTGAGACATGGACCATTTCGTTTGAGGCAGCAAATACCTCTGCAAACCAGCCCACCATGACGGCTGCGGTCATCGCGGTACCCAGGGTCCCGTGCTCTTTGACGTCAACGATTTCCAGCGTGGCCTGGAAGATATCGGCGAATATCTGTAGCCAGACCGGGGAGTTCGTGACACCGCCGGCAATACGAATTGTGCGGCTTAACTTCGGGTTAATATTGCGCAAGCGCTCGGTGTGGTAGAGATGGCTAAAGGCCACGCCCTCATAAATCGCCCGCAGAAAATGGGCTTTTTTATGAAAGCTGTTGACACCGATAAAGCCGGCCGAGGCGTCGGGAATGGTGTTAGAGCCAAACACGAACGGAAAGAACAGCAGGTGGCTTTCATCCGGCGTCGTTGACGAAACCAGCTTATTGCACAGGTCATAGACCGACGATCCTTGTTCGGCGGAGGTTTTCCGATCGCTCTCCATAAAGTTGTTAATAAACCACTCCAGGTTGCTCGCGGAGGTGGGGCTGGCCTCGGTGATGAGCCATTTACCCTCAATGGGATAAATGGAGGTCATAAACAGATCTTTATCAATAACCGGGTGGTCGGTAACGTATTCGTTTATGCTCCAGGTGCCGGTGACGATCGCCATCTTATCGAGACTGTTGATCCCCGAGGCAATGGAAGAGGCCGAGATATCAAACACCCCGCCAGAAACCGGCGTACCTGCGCATAAACCGGTCAGACGGGCCACGTCGTCAGTGATTTTTCCGCAGCATTCCGTTGAGCGTTTGATGGGGGGCAATTTGTCCCGCAGTTCATCAAGTCCCCACCATGCCAGTAGTTCATCGTCATACTTGCAGTCACGTACGTTGATCAGGTTGGTGCCTGAGATATCGGTCAGCTCAAGAAAAGCCTCTCCGGTCAGGTAAAAACGGATCAGGTCCTTGACCATAAAAATATAACGCGCTTTTTGCAGCGTCTCGGGCTCGAAGTCCTTCAGCCATGCCAGCAAGGCGACAGGTTGTCCGGCCCAGATGGACTGCATTGTTTTTGGCAAAATGTCGGTAAGGAATTCTGGCGAGCGTTGCCATCTCTCAACGTACTCTTTTGCCCGGCTGTCGGTGGATATAATGCCGTTACGCACCGGGTGGCCTTCTTCGTCAACCAGATACAGACCGTTACCATGACCGGTGACGGCCACTCCTTTTATCTGGCTGGCATCAATACCTGATTGCTCAATCGCTTTTTTAATCACTTCGACATTCGCGGCCCACAGCTCATCGATACTGCGCTCTGTGTGGAATTCCCGGGGTGTCAGCATCTGCGTGGATTTTGAGGCGATCGCGAGCACCTGTCCTTTACGGTCATAGATGGCTGCCTTGGTGACGGTTCCACCATTGTCGATGCCCATGACGTATTCATCTTTCATTCGCGTGGACTCCTTATTGGTTACCATAAGCCGGGCTCGCTGGTGGTTATCCCTTTAAATCCGGCATGGAATATTTTATCTACAAGGTATTTGCGCTTAACAAAGCCTCCGGCGATGAATACCACATCAAAGCCTTTCAAATTTCGGCTAATCAACTCCAGACACTGGCAGGCATATTCAGCAGGTAAGATTTCAATTGCGTCCGGTGGACTGTGTTTAACAATATCGAGCGACTGATCAAGCGATCGCGAATCGATAAGTAAAACCCGATATACGGTCAGCAATCCCTCTTTTTTGGCGTAGCGTAGCGCGGAGAGATTGGAAGAAATAACACCATCAACCTTGTAATAATTTTTCAATAGATTGATCCCCGCCTGATCCGGTTTGAAACCACCCAGTAATTCAAGGTGAACGAGGACCTTCTTACCGCTTTGATGGCATTTGCCAATCAGCGACTGCAGATTGCCGATATTCGCTTCGGATAGCAGCACATATTCTGACTGGCAGGATAATGCTTTCTCAAAGTATTTATACTTCCTGATGGAAGGGATGATGGTGTTATTTAAAATCATATTAATTTCCGATGTTATTTAGCCATGTAGAGGCTGTATGCATCTTCCGCTGTTGCGTTTTCATGGATGATGGCATTCAGACCTGCTACCACTTTCGCCGGCTGCGGATCCTGGGTAATGTTTCGTCCCACAGCCACGCCTTTCGCACCCATCTGCATACAGTGCTGAACAAATTTGAAGTAACCATCGATGCCGGTTTTTGGCCCCCCTAAGGCAAGCACCGGCACGCCAGCAGCTTCAACGATCAGTCGGTCCTCTGGTGAACCGGTAAAACGCGTTTTGATGACGTCCGCGCCCAGCTCCACCGCTGCGCGGGCCGATGCAGCGATGATGGCCGGATTGTTAGAGTCATCGCTGGTGACGGGATAACCATACGGGAGCGATTCGACAATCAGCGGTACGTTCCAGCGATCCGCTGCCTGCGCGAGTTGCATCGCCATAATGTGGGTTTTTTCTTCATTGAAGGCGCCGGGGAAGGTCATGCAGACCACTCCCTCGGCAGCGACTTTAAGCGCATCTTCGACGGAAAAAACGGGGGTAGTATCGGGAACGGTATTGTCAAAGATACTGACCGTGCTGTCGACGCGTAACACAACGGGAACGCTGTTCAGCGCTTCACGATAATTCTTCAACATGCCGTACGTGACGAGCGCGCAATCCAGGCCGTGTTCCACCAGAGCAGGGAGCTGATTTATCGTATTATCAATACCATTTGTTTTCGTGGAAAAATAGTAGCCATCCAGCGCTAAGGTCACGGATTTACCATCTTTTGCGAATATTCTTGAGAGACGACGTTCTTTAGACATTTATTTACTCCTGAGATAAAAAACAAAAAAAAGCCCTCAGAGACTCGCGTCTCTGAGGGCTTTCTGTTCACATACCCTTTTGATAATGGTTCGGGAATCCAAAGCATTATCAATGCAATTTTTTAGCAAAGTGAGAAAGGTTTAACTTTTGTTTAAATTAAATCTGTTCTCTTGCGTGATTAAATAACTAACACACGCGATAACTTACTGTCCAGTTGGTGTCGTTGAAATGAGAGATTCATCACATCAATATGTTGTATTCTGTGAAAAGTGCCGGGTTAAATACAGAAACCGAACCCTTAAAAAACCAGGCAATAACGCATCCTGACAAGGGGGAGAACGCCAGGCGTTTATTTCATCGCATGAAGAACCCATCCATGCATGCTCCTGCCTGCAGGTCGTCATCCACAAACGCGCATTTATTCCCGTCCGGATGGCGTACAAAAACGTTATAGCATCGTTGTCGGCATGGCGGTCTGTCCCCCGGAATGATTTTTTCCCG
The DNA here is from genome assembly GCF_040061975.1 of Klebsiella sp. GG_Kp146. Classification (NCBI taxonomy): domain Bacteria; kingdom Pseudomonadati; phylum Pseudomonadota; class Gammaproteobacteria; order Enterobacterales; family Enterobacteriaceae; genus Klebsiella; species Klebsiella sp. GG_Kp146. The sequence goes on along the minus strand of NZ_JBEAHA010000016.1, from coordinate 20,596 downwards.
CCGCCAGGGCAAATTACTCGTCCGCTTTGTGCGCCCAGGCAGGCATCGCCGTCAGGTAACGTTTTGCCCGTTTCCGTGATTCCGCTACGCCCACCTTTTGCCAGGAGTCGAGAAAAGCCGCCAGACCGGATACGGCCTCTTCCCAGGATTTCAGATTACCGTCGCTGTCGCTGCAATACGCGCAATATTTATCGCTGGCCCCTTGCGCATCGGGTGCGGACATCGGCATTCCGCAGGCCTGGCAAAACCGTTCGTGCTGTGTCATAGAGCGCTCCTCCTGTCGTTGAGTTGTCTACTAAACATACAGAATTTACGCCTGGCGTTTAGCGTTTCAGATCAATAGATCCTGCCGTAACCGTTCTGGTGGAGCTTCTGCCGGGGCGTGCGGGAGGGATAACGGGCAACGTACTCCGTATCGCGCAGCTATCGCCTCCCTTATTTCTTATTGATGCAATGGTTGATCGCAGGCCGCGAGGATGGATTCATGCATCGCTTCGGAAAGTGTTGGATGCGCGAAGATCATCGACAGGAGACTTTCATCTGTGGCCTCCAGGTGACGGGCGATGCCAAACCCCTGGATCAGTTCCGTGACCTGTGCGCCAACCATATGCGCGCCCAGCAACTCGCCGGTTTCAGCATCGAAAATCGTCTTCACAAAACCCTCTGTCTCGCCGCTGGCCAGCGCCTTACCATTATTCTGCCAGGAGAACTTACCGATCCTGACGGGCCGTCCCCTGGCCAGGGCCGTCGATTCCGTCAGGCCCAGACTGGCAACCTGGGGCCGGGCATACGTGCAACCGGGCACATAGTCGCGATCAAGCGGGCGGGCGCCTTCGACACCAGCCAGTGTCTCAACGCAGATCACGCCTTCGTGGCTGGCCTTGTGCGCCAGGCACGGCGGGCCGGCTACATCGCCGATGGCATACAGCCCGAATACGTTAGTGCGACAAGCGGTGTCTGTCTTGATAAAACCGCGGTCTAACTCGACGCCCAGCGTTTCCAGCCCCAGATCTTCAATATTCGGCTGTACGCCAACCGCCAGCAGCACGCGTTCGACGTCCTGAGAATATTCGGCGCCGGTGTTTTTCATGGTGCAGCGCACCCCGCTCCCGGTGAGCTGTACTTGCGTCACCAGGGTCTGGGTATGGACCTGAATACCGCGTTTTTCGATCGACTTACGCACTGCTGCAGACACCTCGGCATCTTCCACTGGCAAAATCTGCGACGCCAGCTCGACCAGCGTCACTTTACAGCCCAGATCGTTATAAAGGCTGGCGAACTCGACGCCAATCGCCCCTGAACCGATGATTAATAGCGACCTGGGCAATAGCTTCGGCCGCAGCGCTTCGAAATAGGTCCAGATATATTCGCCATCTGGCGCGATGCCTGGTAATGCGCGTGGTCGGGCGCCCGTGGCCAGGATCACGTGATCGGCCCGGTAATCGCGCGTCTCCCCCCGGGCATCCTCGACCGTTATTTGCCCCTTGCCGCGCAGCCGCGCGGTGCCATCAATGACCTGCACGCCATTTTTCTTCAACAGGTACGCCACCCCGCCGGTGAGCTGTTGCGACACGGTACGGCTAAACTGCACCAGTTTCTGCAGATCGACGTTCACCTCACCCACGCTGATGCCCAGCTGACTGGCATGGGTGATGCTGTGCGCGACCTCAGCGCCATGCAACAGCGCCTTGGTTGGAATGCATCCCCAGTTCAGGCAGATGCCGCCCAGATGTTGTTTTTCCACTAATGCGGTACGAAGCCCTAGCTGGCCGGCACGGATGGCGGCCACATATCCCCCAGGACCACCGCCGATGATCAGCACATCGTATTTATCGTGCATAGCTCGTCTCCTGGATAAACATCAAGGTTGGGGTTTCCGTCAGTCGCCTGAGTTCCCGGAGAAAAGCCGCACCTGCCGCGCCATCGATAACCCGGTGATCGCAGGATAGCGATACCGTCATTTGCTGGCGCGCGACGATTTGCCCGTCGCGTACTACCGCCCGCATTTCGCCGGCGCCAATGGCGAGGATTGCGCTTTGCGGTGGATTGATGATGGCGTCAAACTGCCGGACGCCAAGCATCCCCAGATTTGACACGCTAAAGGTCCCCCCCTGGAACTCTTCCGGCTTCAGCGTGCCCGCTTTGGCCCTGGTCACCAGCGAGTGAATTTCGTTCGATATGTCGCTAATCGATTTCCGGTTCGCCGAGCGGACAATAGGGGTAATTAGCCCGGCAGGCAGCGCAACGGCCACCGAAATGTCGGCATCCGCAAAGCGGCGGATACTTTGTGTCGCTTCATCAAACTGAATGTTGACGTCAGGCACGGCCACCAGCGCCAGGGCGCAGGCCTTCACCAGCAGGTCATTAACCGAAATCTTGACGCCGGGTACTTCGCGGTTAATTTCCTGACGTAGCGCTAACAGTCTTTCCAGATCGAGATCGACGCTCAAACGGAAATGGGGAGACTGTTGCTTGGACGTTTGCAGGCGAGAGGCGATAGCCCGCCGCATACCGGACATGGGGATGCTTTCATAGGGTACCGGGGTACTCTCCTGTACCGGGCTGGTCTGCGGGTGCTCGTCGAGTAACAACGCCGCGGCCAACACATCATCGCGACTCACCCGGCCGCGTGAACCGCTGCTTCGGCAGTCATGCAAGTTGATACCCAGCTTGCCGGCCAGACGGCGCGCCAGCGGGGTGGCCGATACCTGGCTGTCATCGGCATGCGAGCGGGGCGCTTTGCTGCGACGAACAGGGGGCGTCGGAGAGGCCAGGCGACCGCCGGCGGCAAGGATCGCGCTTTCCAGATCAGAAACAGAGATACGATCCCCGCGCCCGCTGCCGCGGACTTTTTTCAGGTCGACACCCCAGCGGGCAGAGAGTCGTAACGCATGGGGCGTGGCATTAACCTGAGTCACATCGGTCACGCCTTGCAGACTGACGGGGATGTCGGTCTGCCCAACGGGGGGCTCGGGGCTGTTGGATGGCGGCGAAACAACGGAAGGTGGCTTAGCGCCTGCCTGTGCCGCTACGTCCGGCGCGGCAGCCTCCGTGCCAGGGGCTGCGGATTTCGCCGTAGCCAGAGTGGCAGCGAATTCGTCCAGGTCAGCATCGCTGACCGAAGCGTCAGCCGCCAGGGCCAGCACGGCGCCTACCTGAAGCGTCTCACCCTCTCGGGCGAGTATCCGACGTAACGTACCGGCAAAGGGGGCCTCCAGCACATTGACGATTTTACTGGTTTCAATCTCACAGATTTCCTGCCCTGGGGTGAAGCTCTCACCCTCCTGGATTGCCCACCGAGCGAGCAAGCCTTCTTCCATGGAAAGCCCCCACTTTGGCATTTCAAGCGTCTTGATTTCGCTCATAGGTTAATCCTCCAGCACTTGACGGACGGCGGCTTCGATACGTTCTACGCCAGGGATCCAGAGTTTTTCGAGAGCAGGGGAGAACGGGACCGGCGTGTGTGGCGGCGTCACCAGCAGAACGGGCGCTTTGAGGAAATGGAATGCCTGGGACACGATCAGCGCCGCGACATCATGCGCAAAACCGAAGCGTGCCGCGGATTCGTCGACAATCACTACCCGCCCCGTGGACGCCACCGATTCCAGAATCCCTTCCTCATCCAGCGGCGAAATGGTCCGCGGGTCGACCACCTCGACCGAGATCCCCTCTCTGGCCAGTTTGTCCGCCACCTGATTGGCTTTATGCACCATTGCCGACAACGCAATGATGGTGACGTCTTCTCCTTCGCGGGTATAGTTGGCTACACCTAGCGGGAGGGTATAGCTCTCGTCCGGTACCTCGCCCTTGAGGTCGTACAGCATTTTATGCTCGCAGAAAACCACCGGGTCGTCGTCGCGAATTGACTGGATTAACAGACCTTTGACGTCATAAGGCGTCGAGGGCACCACCACCTTCAGCCCTGGCGTGGTGGCAAAGATATTATAGGGTGACTGTGAATGCTGGGCCGCGGCGGAAAACCCCGCGCCGATCATCCCTCGCATCACCAGCGGGGCTCTGGCTTTGCCACCAAACATGTAGCGGAACTTAGCCGCCTGGTTGTACAGCGCATCGTGACTCACGCCAAAAAAATCCATGAACATCAATTCCGCGACCGGCCGCAGACCCGTCGCTGCGGCGCCGGCCGCCATTCCGATGATGGCCGACTCGGTAATGGGCGTGTCGATCACCCGATCGGAGCCGAACTGCGTCCACAGCCCTTTAGTGACGCCGAGCACACCGCCAAAAGCTTCTATCTTCGCCTCTTCGGGCGCATTTCCGCCATGACCGCCACGCAAATCTTCACCGATGAGTACCACCCGTTCATCGCGTTCCATTTCCTGAGCCAGGGCTTCCTTGACCGCTTCACGATAGGTTTTAATCGCCATAGTTATCACCCTCAGTATGAGACATAAACGTCTGTCAGCAGGTCTTCCGGAGCCGGATAGGCAGCGGCGCGGGCCTTCAATACCGCATCGTTGACAAGGGCTTCTACTTCCTCGTCAATCGCCGTCAGTTCTTCCTGGGTGATATGCTGTTTGACCTTAGCGGTGAAAATCTTCAGCGGATCATGTTGTTCACGCAGGCGTTGCACTTCACCTTCCGCGCGGTATAGCGCGGGATCCCCCTCAAAATGACCGTGCCAGCGGAAGGCTTTGGCCTCAATGACGCTTGGGCCACCGCCTTCTCGCGCACGTTTGACCGCCTCTGAAGTGGCCTCATAAACGGCAAAGAAATCGGTGCCATCAACGGTCACTGCCGGCAGGCCGAAGCCAGCGGCGCGTCGGGCGATATCACGCCCACCCACGGCGTAGTCATGACCGGTCCCTTCGCCGTAACCGTTGTTCTCGAAAATAAAGACGGCCGGAAGCTGGAGCACGACTGCCATATTGATGGCTTCAAAGACCAGGCCCTGATTAGAACCCCCATCGCCCGTAAAAGAGACACCGACGTTGCCGGTTTTTAGCGTCTTTGCCGTTAGCGCGGCGCCGATGGCCAGGGGAGGGGCTCCCCCAACGATAGCGTTCGCTCCCAGCATTCCTTTCGACAGATCGGCAATGTGCATCGACCCACCCTTACCGCGACATAACCCGCTGTCCTTACCGAATATTTCGGCCATCATGCCGTGAATGTCGCACCCTTTAGCAATACAGTGGCCATGTCCACGGTGTGTTGAACCAATAAAATCTGCGCTCGTTAAATTTTCGCAGACCCCCACCGCGATGGCCTCCTCACCGGTGTAAAGGTGAATGAAGCCGGGAATATCACCGCTGGTATTTTCCTGATGCAACCGCTCTTCAAAGGTCCTGATCTCCCGCATCTTGCGGTAAGCCTGCAATAACGCCTGTTTGCTGAGCATGATTTAATTCTCCTCAATAAAGGTCACCCAGGCGGGGCCAACAGACAGGGCGGATAACCCTGGCCACACCCATGCAATGAATCTACGAGCGGTTAAAGGGAGTGCGAAGCCACCTTCATGGGGGGGTAGGTGGGGGTTTTCATGCTTGAGGTCAAACTTTCTAAATTTTGTGTAGCTATAAAGTTTGGCGGCCCCATGTCATCCCGGGGGCTGGCGTACAATTGAAAAAAAACAAAGCGAGTAGATAACCACGGATGAAGCCATCGGATTTTGAAAGTCGCCAATCACCATCACTGGTCTCCGGGCCATTGCGGCTGACGCGAGGCTTGCCGCTAATCCTGACCAAATTCGTCCCGCCTCGCTCCTCGATACAATTGCTGGAGCGCCCCCGGCTTCTTCAGCTTCTCAATCCCGTTCAGCAGTGCCGGCTGGGCGTCGTTTGCGCTGGCGCTGGATTTGGCAAAACCACGCTGTTGGCGCAATGGCATCAGCAGATGGTCGCCCAGGGGGAACGTATCGCCTGGCTGAGCCTCGATGAGGATGATGATGACGTATGGCAGTTTATTCCTTACCTGCTGCAAGCATTGCGTCCACTTTATGCTGACTGGGACGCCGATTTCTGGCGTGATATGGAAGAACAGAAGCTCTCCAGCTCCGAGCAGCTGCTGGCCGGGCTCATTAACCAGCTACACTACTGCCCGCATGACATATACCTGATTATCGACGACTTCCACGTGATTAACGATCGTGGGGTCTATGAAGCGCTGGGGTATTTACTCAAGCATGCGCCTGCCGCCTTGCATCTGATCATTGGCAGCCGTTTCCACCCCAATCTTGCGCTGAGCCAGCTGCAGGCCCAGGACCAACTGGTGGAAATCTATGATCGAGACCTGCAATTCACGCTCGAAGAAACGAAACACTATTTTAGCCGCACGGTTGCGCTACCCCTCAGCAACCACCATGCACAGCGGCTGCAGTCCGTGACTGAGGGCTGGATCGCAGGGATGAAGATCGCTTCATTGTCCGCAGAATTACAGCATGATCCCGAGCATCTGTTGCGCAATATGCATGGAGGAACACGGTCCATTGCCCGCTATCTTAAAGAGGTGGTCCTGGACCCGCTGCCGGAAGAGGTGCTTGATTTCCTGGTGAAAACGTCCTTCCTCAGTCGGTTAAATGCCGAACTATGCAATGCAGTGACTGGACGTGATGACAGTCAAGCGATGCTGGCATGGATTGAGCGACACAACCTTTTTTTGTCAGCCCTTGACGAACAAGGCTACTGGTTCCGCTACCATCCTCTGTTGCAGGAAAATCTTCGGACCATGCTGCAGCAGAACAACGCTATTAATCGCAAACAGCTACATGAATTAGCCAGTCATTGGTTCGTCGAACAGAAGCTGTGGTCTGAGGCGGTACGCCATGCGCTCAGCGCAGGCAAGCCGGTGCATAGCCCCGGGCAGGACGGCGCAAGCGCTCAGTCACTGGCGGAAGAAGGGGATATCGATACCCTGATCTCATGGATGCATCATTTACCGCCCAGCACCGATCCTGCGCGCATTGACCTGCAAATTAACCTGGCCTGGGCACTGGCGCATTATTTCCACTTTGATGAGTCGAGGCTGCTGCTTGATAACCTCGATCAGATGGTGCTTCATCACCGTGATGATTTAACCCGCAGCACCTGGTGTAAATTGCGCGTTGTGCGGGCAATTTGCGAAGCCTTTGCTGAAAACATCCCGGAGAGTCTGGCTATTGTTCAGCCATTGCTGGCCGAAGTGCCCTGCGGCGACACCTGGGTTGATGGTCTGATATGCAATATTCTCAGCTATTGCCATGTTGTTAACCAGCGCTATCACGACGCGCTGGAGGTTCAACAGCATATGCCCTCTCCGGAAAGCCCTTTAGATAATCTGTTTGTCTCGGTTTATCGCGCGTTTATCATTGCCCAGTGCCATCTTTGTCAGGGGGATCTGGGAAAAGCCGGGTGGTACGCAGAGAAAACGTTGCGCCAGGCTGAATGTTATACCGGCACCCAGTCGACCAGTGGCGCGACGCTGGCGCCGCTGCTGGCGGAGATAGCATATGAATGTCAGAGGGGTGACTCGCCCGAGCATCTGTTAGCCGACCGACTCGAATTCATCGACCGGTTCAGTCCACCCGACGCGCTGAGTCGTTGCTATACCTATCTCGCGCGTCAGGCCTTAGATAGCGATATGCCCTATGAGGCCGAGCGATTGCTGGAGCATGCGCAGCGCCTTGCGGTGTCTCGCGGCTGGCAACGGCTCCAGGCCATGTTGTTAGCCGAGCAGGTGAGGGTGCGCCTGCAGCGCGGCAATTTCACCGGCGCAGAGCAACTGCAACGGCAGCTTGAACAAATGGCCGCCAGCTTCAGAATGGATGCCGAACATCCCTGCCAACGCGCCATCGTTATGTCTGCATCCCTTAGCCGCAGCCGGCTTCTTCTCGCCAGAGGCCAGGCGCCGCAAGCCTGCATTTTACTGGCTGAGATGGTCTCCGATCAGGAAAGCCGGGGGGACAGGTTAACCGCAGCGCGTCTGCGTACGCTCTGGTCATTAGCCTTGTGGAACAGCGGCAAAATTGCCGCTGCGCGCACGACATTTCAGCCAGTGCTGCAGCTGGCTGAACAACAGCATCTCAAGGGCCTCTTTCTTGACGCTGGCGATACCTTGCAACCTTTGCTTATCGGTATGAATGATTTCTCTTCGGCTTGTACAGAGGAAGGGGGAGTGCAAGGTCCCTGGGCAGACAAGCGCGCGCCTGCAGACAGAACATCGCTAAATAGTGGGAGCCCCGATATTCATGGGGAACTCAGCGAGCGAGAATTTCAGATATTACAGCTGATCGCTGAAGGTCAGATGAACAAAGAAATCGCCCGCTCCCTCGCTATTTCTGCCGAGACGGTCAAATGGCACATCAAAAACATCTACGCGAAGCTTAAAGTGAATAGTCGCACTCAAGCGATGAGTCGAGCGCTGGAGATGAAATTACTGGATTAATGGTTTGAACAGGGGGGCCTGGATACAAAATATTATTAAGACGAGCCACGTTCTTAACGGGGCTATGAGCCATGGATAATCGAGTACTAGTAAGTCCATGGGGAGCTATCTCTGAACGGTGATGGCAGTTTTGATGCCCTGGCTCAGCGATAAGGACATTGAGTTAGGGGGCGTTGGCCGCAGGGGAAAAAGTAACCCTGGCGTAAGCTCAGAGAGGCTTTATCTTAATGTAGAGTGGTACTGTTTTCCGGGAGGGGATCAGTCTGACGTAGGGGGATCGTGAGGACAGATCCCAGCAAGAAAGTTAGCGGCCAAAGCAGTTGCCGAACAGATCGTCAATAGAACTGAGGATATTTTAAGCAGGAGGAGGTAAACTGACTCAAGAAAGAGCCTAAGCATTCATGAGGGTAGAAAATGGTTGTGGAGTCAGTTCTTTCAACAGAACCAAAATCACTTAAGTATGAATCAAACATACGCCGCAGACAGAGCCTACTCACAGCTCCTCATATGCAGCCGTTAACAGCGTATGTCGAAAGCATACGTGAAAGGCTTGGTGACAATGTATTCATCCCTGACTTTGATCCTTTAGATGGTGGGATCAATGCCGAATTTATTTTCCTCTTCGAGAAACCAGGCCCCCAAACTGACCTTAGAAACGGTGGTTCTGGTTTTATCTCACGTGATAATAACGATGACACGGCCAAAGCAATCTTTTGCTTTATGCAAAGTATAGGCTTGGATAGAAAACGAACGCTGCTTTGGAATACCATTCCTGCTTGGGATAACTCAAGAGCATATCAGGCCCTACATGTCCGTAAAGGCATTGAAATTCTAGATGAGCTACTCCCTTTACTATCTAACCTAAAAACCATAATTTTGGTAGGAAAACAGGCCCAAAAAGCGAGAAAAGGGCTAAAGGCTCGTGGTTATGATATTGCAGAATCCTACCATCCCTCACCATGTGTCAAAGCTCGGTATCGTCAGAAATGGGATCAAATTCCGGCAGCGTGGGAAGATGCGATTTCCGCTAACAAGAGATAATAATGAAGATAACCGTATTTTATGTACTGGCACTGCTGCCGCTGTCAGTACATGCTAGAAGTATTGCCCTGCAACTAACCGAACAGACCGAGGCTCTCCAAGGTACACTGTGCCAGCATAAAAACAATCGATACAAAAGGCTCTATCTAGCCGCTCTTATTTTGTTCGAAGTGACAATGATAGCAGCACCAGTAACTGCGTGCTCGAATCCCCCAATCAGGTTCTGCTTCAGTAGTCCGCTTAAAAAAACCGAAAATCCCGCCATTTTTACGTATAAAAGCCATGCATGCATAAGGTGCATGGTTTTGCATGCGTTTAGCGACACTGGATCCCCCTCCAGCGCCAGCATTGGCTGCCCTGAGGCTGGTCATGTACCTGCATTAAAAGCGCCCCTTAAGCGGGCAGGCGTGGCGGGGAGAGCATTGCGCGCTGAGGTCTGATAAAGAAAATTTATCAAATCCTGGCAGATTACATCTCTAAGACTCACTCTCATTAACTATCTCATTTAATCTTCAATTAAAGAATTTCTTTTCTAATTTAGCTATCGTTTCTTTCAGCTCTTCAAGAGCTACAGTAAATGAATCTTCGCCATTTCTAACTAAAAAATCCAACATACTACGAATGGAATACAATTCCGTGCTAAATTTATTAGCAGGTAACTTCCTTATCATCTCCAGTATTTCATGTTCTAAATCTTCTTCTTTTTCAATTATATTTGATGCAACTAAAAAAAGCTTGAGTCTATTTTTCTTTTCATAATCAAGCTTTTCAATCCCCATATTCTTAACGTATTCCTTAATATCACTCTTTATTTTATCATCACCAACAATAAATAAATCATATAATAATGACTCAATGTAACTAGCCTGTCGAGTAACTGGTAATTCACTAATCGAGGATATTAATTCTTTAAGGTGATTAATGTCATTGAATTCCACGCTTAACTCTGATGCAATCAAGAAAATATTATGAGCCTTTCTAAGAATAAGATAGCCATGGTCATTTTCATTTTCAATTGTAGAAGTAGATAACTTTATCATGGAGTTCATCAGTTCAGCCACAAAACTCTTATCAAAGCCATCTCTTTTATTATTGAAGCAAATTGTCACGTAGTCAGAAATACATTCAATTAAATCGGAGTAGAAAAAGCCGTTTTCTACAAGCGAGGTTATTTTCTTGTGAAGAGGGCTTTTATCTTTATGGGGCTCATCTGAAAATGCAAGCAAAAGAATAACATTCTTGAAAGCATTTAAATTGAAGTCACCATTACTTGCCTTTTTCATATACCCACAATACATTTCCTCAAAAGCATGATTCAAAAGCCAATCACTGCTTTCCGTATCCAATTGAAGCGTTAAATACTTGCCGCGCTTTTTATACCTGAATTTTTCAGCCAACTCTTTGTTATCTAGATATTTTATAGAGGAATACAATTCTTCTATAGTGTAATATATGGTCTCATTATTCTCCTGAGACTTACGCTTTACCGACTTAATCTCAAACAGTTTATTTATCGCATATTTAAACTCAGAATAGCTATCTATAAGACAGCCATTTAACTTAATGAAATGCAATATATTTTTATGTAAAAAATCAGACTTGAACTCATCTGCATCCCAGTAAAGTAGAGGCTTCCTTCCTTCCCTGTCTTTATTTTTAGTTAGTATTTTATCTACTGAATAAATAAACTTAAACATATAATCAACGGTTACTATATCTAATAATGAACTTAATGTCCGCTTTACATTTTTAGGAAAGCTGTCAAACCTTTCTTTAAGATTATAACTTTCTGTATCTAAAAACCTGTTGCTATTACGACCAAGACGATATTTAAGCACATGCAATATCATATTGTAATTAAGAAGGGAAATAAGTAATGAAGCATAATTTTTATGCTTCAAATCGTGCTTGATAACATTTTCAATAGCATGATAGGCCATTTCATAATTTCCTATCTGGAAGAATGCATATACATCACAATTATCAAAATCGACACTTTTCCCTGTGTGATTTTTTTTACTAAAATCAAAGTCGAAATTATACTCAAAGGTAAATATTTCTTTATCTGATAACTTTTTTGATTCAGGCACAAAGTCAGTAGTTAGAATAGCCTCGCTATCTTTGTCATCAATTATTACCCCGGAAATATCTGCTTTCCAAAGAATATCAAAAATTGGAGTTAGAAGAATGTTATATTTTTTTGACTCTTCATTATCTTTAAGTACATCCTTGAATCTTTTATACACATACCGCATGCCCTTATCTGATTTCTGAATTACCTCTGAGTTATAAAACTTTAAAAAAGCCATTATTTCGCCATTAACTTCTCGAAACAAAAGTGTTGAATCCCCTAAGCATTCAGTAATTTGTTCAGCTAGAATAGCATTCAGGGAGCTGAGTTCTTGCAATTTAGTATATACATGCTTAATTATATTTTTATCTTCATTGTTACTGACTCTCTTTTCTTTTATCGACTTTAAAAAACCGTAAAGGCTTGAGCTTCTCTTATCTGAAAAGAACTCCGTCTGGTAGCTGCTAACTTTGATAGTCGTAATACCATGGCTAGCTAAATATTTTCTTTGAGCATAATCATCTTCGTATACAACAAGATACATTGGAGGACGTACAGCGGAGTGATTTTGGGCCCATTTTATAACTTGCTTAATATCTATATCGTTATAAGAATAGCCTATAAAAATTACTGTGTGGGTCGACAAAACACTCTTTATGTAATTAGATACTAGAGGAAAATTGGCGTCATAATTAATATAGTCATCTTCTTTAAATACAATATTGTGATTTTTAAAATCACCATGCATCTTTATAAGTTTTTTATCAAGACTAGACTTCATCAAGTCTTTATCACTGCAGACAATGTCATATATATACGCATTTTCAATGACTGCAGTATCTAAAAGGCAGTCCCAGTTAGTAGTAATCACACAATGGGGATTTATATTAAATATTAAATCATGCAATTTCGAAGGAGTTACATTGTCAGGGAAGTACTTCTTAATTTTCTTAAAATATAAATGAGAACCAAACTCGAGATAATAAAGCTGTGCAACTTTCAAATAATCAATTTCGTAATCTATGCCTAAATCAAGTTTTAGCTCATCAATCAGGTCCGACCATGACGGTAGCTTTATATTTTCACTCTCTGATGATTTGGAAACTCCTGCACCAACAAAAATAGCCAACGAGTCCTCATCCGAGGCTTGAATAATATTTTCCAAATGCTTATCGTTTATTATCACTTTTTATCCCTTAGAATATATGTAGAGTACCATTGAGGCATTGATACTCTTTTTTGAATATGCAGTGCATGATTGTGTGTTCCTTGTATTGACTTTTTATCAACATGCGCAAGTTGAACTTCAACCCATATCGAATCGAACCCATTTTCATGTAAAATAGCAGACATCATATGTCGGAATCCGTGACCAGTTAGCTGTCCACTAAACCCAATACGTTTGATAACCTGATTGATACTCGCTTCACTCATAGGCTTTTACGGATCGTTCCGCCCCGGAAAAACATAACGATAGTTCCTTGATATGATCTTGAGTTTATTGAGTAAATCTAACGCCTGAGTCGACAATGGCACAAGATGTGACCTGCGCATTTTCATCCTTTCAGTAGGAATTTCCCAAATTGCGTAATCCAGATCAAATTATTGCCATAATGCTGCACGCAATTAGAAGGTTCTTACACTTGTGATCATCAGTAATTTTGTAGCAATCTGGACAAGTCGACTCCCTGTGTATGTATCTAAGGCACGCAGAAAATCGGGTAGCTCATCTGCTTTTGGGAACGGAAAATGATTGGATTGGTGTACTTCGAGAGCGCTGGAAAGATCTGCCGCAGGATTGTACTCCGCTCTACCCGTTACAATTGCGTAGAGAAACACTTCGGAGCAACGCTGATGCACTTTCCGCATTTTCTCCAACGCCCCGCGTTTTCAATTTTACGCAGTACGTTAAGCAGCTCCAGCGGTTTTATCTTTCCCACTTTCCATGTTCCGATATAAGGTAAGTTGTTGTTTTTAAACGCTTCTATGACATATGACACATATCCTGCCGACCATTTGGCGGTCTTCATGTGATGCCACTCTCTAGCTATCTTTTCGAACGCACTTTCGGATTCCGTTTGCAAAGCGACCTTCTGCTCTTTTCGAACCTCATTCGGGTTCTTTCCTTCCGCGACCAGCTTTCGGGTATCGTCGCGATGAGGGCGAGCATCGGCAAGGTTGATCGTCGGATACACACCAGGCGAGATCATTTTGGGCTTACCGACATAGCGATAGAGGAACAGCCAGCTTTTGCTTCCATTAGGTTCTATAAACAATGACAAGCCTTGCCGATCCCCAAGCGTATAGGGTTTATCTTCGGGCTTAGTGCAGCGAATCTGCATATCATTGAAAGGCATGTGTATAGGAATCCAGGACCGAACAAGGACATATACACAATCCTAAATACATTAAGTATATGATTTACTTGAAAATTATGGGCAGCGATGGACTGAAGAACAGTAAAATCGTTACAAATCAGGGTAGTTATGGATAAATACGGACGTTGGGGGAAGTTTAAATGGTGCCGATAATAGGAGTCGAACCTACGACCTTCGCATTACGAATGCGCTGCTCTACCAACTGAGCTATATCGGCCCTGCAAGAGGTGTCCACGAGCGTGAATCACGAGGCAAAAGGTTAGAACTTAGCGGGCGATGCGTCAATAGTCAGTGGAATCAACTGCCTATTTTTGCATCGCCCGTTCTCATTTACGCACGAATGGTATCGTCGCCGAAACCGATCCACTTATAGGTGGTTAACGCTTCCAGCCCCATCGGGCCGCGGGCGTGCAGCTTCTGGGTGCTGACCGCCACTTCCGCGCCGAGGCCGAACTGGCCGCCGTCGGTGAAGCGGGTGGAGGCGTTCACGTAGACCGCGGAAGAGTCCACTTCATTGATAAAGCGGTTGGCGTTACGCAGGGTGCGGGTCAGGATGGCGTCGGAGTGCTGGGTGCCATGCTCGCGGATATGGGCGATAGCCTCATCCATATCGGCCACCACTTTGACGTTCAGATCCAGCGACAGATACTCGTCGTCATACTGCTCCGCTTTAACCGGCTCGACCTTCGCCGGGCCGTTTTGCAGCACGGGCAGGGCGGAGGGGGCGGCGTGCAGGGTGACGCCGCTCTCGGCCATCTGCTTGCTTAACGCCGGCAGGAAGGTGTCGGCGATGTTGCGGTGTACCAGCAGCGTTTCCACGGTATTGCAGGTGCTCGGCCGCTGGGTCTTGGCGTTGACGATGACCTTCAGCGCAGGGGCGATCTCGGCGGTTTCATCAACGAAGATATGGCATACGCCAATCCCGCCGGTGATCACCGGGATCGTTGACTGCTCGCGGCACAGCTTGTGCAGGCCCGCGCCGCCGCGGGGGATCAGCATATCGATGTATTTATCCATCTTCAGCATTTCCCCCACCAGCGCGCGATCCGGGCTCTCGATAGCCTGTACCGCGGCGGCCGGCAGACCGCACTCCTGCAGCGCCTGCTGGATCACCTTCACCGTGGCGGCGTTGGTGCGCCAGGTCTCTTTCCCGCCGCGCAGGATCGCCGCGTTACCGGTTTTCAGACACAGGGAGGCGACGTCGACCGTCACGTTGGGACGCGCTTCATATATCACGCCAATCACCCCCAGCGGGACGCGGCGACGTTCAATACGCAGACCGCTGTCCAGTAGCCCGCCGTCGATCACCTGGCCGACCGGATCGGCCAGATTGCACACCTGGCGCACATCGCTGGCGATGCCGCTCAGGCGCGCCGGGGTCAGCGCGAGGCGATCGAGCATCGCTTCACTCAGGCCATTGGCGCGAGCTTCCGCTAAATCTTCCGCGTTGGCGCGCAGAATATCGTCGGTCTGCGCTTCCAGATAATCGGCGATCTTTTCCAGTACCTGGTTCTTTTCCCGGCTGGAGAGTAACGCCAGCTGCCAGGAGGCCGCTTTGGCGGCAATGCCCATTTGTTCCAGCATTTTCAGCTCCTTAACGGATGATCATATCATCGCGGTGGACGGCCACCGGGCCGTATTCGTAGCCCAGAATGGCATCGATTTGCTGCGAGTGCTGGCCGGCGATAAGGCGCAGCGCGTCGCTGTTGTAGCGGCTGACGCCGTGCGCGATATCGCGTCCTTCGCTATTGCGGATGCGGATCACTTCGCCGCGGGAGAAGTTGCCGCTGACGATTTTGATGCCTTTTGGCAGCAGCGAGCTGCCTCGTTCGAGGATCGCCTGGGTCGCGCCCGCATCGACGGTCAGTTCACCGGCCGGCGGGGCGCCGAAGATCCAGCGCTTACGGTTCTCCAGCGGAGACTCCTGCGCGTGGAAGCAGGTGCCTACCGGCAGGCCTTCCATCGCGTGGCCGATGACGTCCGGGCGGTTGCCGGCGGCGATAATAGTATCAATCCCCGCGCGGCAGGCGACGTCCGCGGCCTGCAGCTTGGTGCCCATGCCGCCGGTGCCGAGACCGGAGACACTGTCGCCGGCGATGGCGCGCAGCGCGTCGTCGATGCCGTAGACGTCTTTAATCAGCTCCGCCTGCGGGTTGCTGCGCGGGTCGGCGGTGAACAGTCCAGGCTGGTCGGTTAACAGCAGCAGCTTATCCGCCCCGGCGAGGATCGCGGCCAGCGCGGAGAGATTGTCGTTATCGCCCACTTTGATTTCCGCGGTGGCGACGGCGTCATTTTCGTTAATGACCGGGACGATGCTGTTATCCAGCAGCGCGCGCAGGGTGTCGCGGGCGTTGAGGAACCGTTCTCTGTCTTCCATGTCGGCGCGAGTCAGCAGCATCTGGCCAACGTGAATGCCATAGATAGAAAACAGCTGTTCCCACAGCTGGATCAGACGGCTTTGTCCCACCGCCGCCAGCAGCTGCTTGGAGGCGATGGTGGCGGGCAGTTCCGGGTAACCAAGGTGCTCGCGCCCGGCGGCAATGGCCCCGGAGGTCACGATGACAATACGGTGTCCCATGGCGTGCAGCTGTGCGCACTGGCGCACGAGCTCGACGATATGGGCGCGGTTCAGGCGACGGGACCCGCCTGTTAAAACACTGGTGCCCAGTTTTACCACCAGCGTCTGGCTTTCACTCATGATTCTCTGCCGTTCAAAAGGAATATCGATATCGAGCTGATGTTGTAGCAGGAGTCGGCCCGCTTGCCAACACCCGGGGCGGCGGGCGCGCCATTTTATTGCGCGGGATCGGGCATTCTGGAGAGGGAGTATGACAAAAATATGTCAGATACATTTAAATACGCTTTTTTATAAAAAGTTCCACCTTGTCATAAATATTTAATCTCCCGGCGTTAAAAAACCTCCTGTTTTTGATGGGCGAGCGCCCGCAATTGAATAGCGCGTATAAATAAATCACCAGGACTGAATAATGAAAAAGAGTACTCTGGCATTAATGATGATGGGCTTTGTGGCTTCAACGGGGACGCAGGCAGCGGAAGTTTATAATAAGAACGCGAACAAGCTGGATGTGTACGGCAAGATCAAAGCCATGCATTACTTCAGCGACTATGACAGTAAGGATGGCGATCAGACCTACGTGCGTTTCGGTATTAAAGGCGAAACGCAGATTAACGAAGACCTGACCGGCTATGGCCGTTGGGAATCTGAATTCTCCGGTAACAAAACCGAGAGCGACTCCAGCCAGAAGACTCGTCTGGCGTTCGCCGGGCTGAAGCTGAAGAACTACGGCTCCTTCGACTACGGTCGTAACCTTGGCGCCCTGTACGACGTGGAAGCCTGGACCGATATGTTCCCGGAATTCGGCGGCGATTCCTCTGCTCAGACCGATAACTTTATGACCAAGCGCGCCAGCGGTCTGGCGACCTACCGCAACACCGACTTCTTCGGTCTGATGGATGGCCTGGATATGACCCTGCAGTACCAGGGTAAAAACGAAGGTCGTGAAGCGAAGAAACAGAACGGCGACGGCGTTGGGACCTCGTTAAGCTATGACTTCGGCGGCAGCGACTTCGCCGTCAGCGCGGCCTACACCAGCTCCGACCGTACCAACGATCAGAACCTGCTGGCTCGCGGTCAGGGTTCGAAAGCGGAAGCCTGGGCGACCGGCCTGAAATATGACGCCAACAACATCTATCTGGCGACCATGTACTCTGAAACCCGCAAGATGACCCCGATCAGCGGCGGCTTTGCCAACAAAGCGCAGAACTTTGAAGCGGTGGCGCAGTATCAGTTCGACTTCGGTCTGCGTCCGTCCCTCGGCTATGTGCTGTCGAAAGGGAAGGATATCGAAGGGGTGGGGAGCGAAGATCTGGTTAACTACATTGACGTGGGCCTGACCTACTACTTCAACAAAAACATGAACGCCTTCGTGGATTACAAAATCAACCAGCTGAAAAGCGATAACAAACTCGGCATCAACGATGACGACATCGTCGCGCTGGGCATGACCTACCAGTTCTGATCAACTTCAGAACCACCCGCCGCAGCCCAGGCTGCGGCTTTTTTTTAGCGGCGGTTCTTCGCCAGATGCAGGGTGTCGCTGTTCATGGTGATCTGCGCGTTATACTCCTTCGGCAGACGGCGCGCCTGATAGAACGCCGACTCCCAGTAAGGGTTGTCCAGCGAAGAGCGCATCACGCCCTGGCTGCTCGAGGCGTGAAGGAAATTATGATCGGTATCGTAAAAGCCAACGTGCATCCCGGCCCGGGTGCGGAAGAAGACCAGATCGCCGGGACGTAAATCGCGCTTATTGACCCGCACGCCCATGTGCAACAGCTCGCGGGTGGTGATCCGCTCCATCGGCAGGTTAAAGCGATCCTTCAGTGTGCGCCAGACGAAACCCGAGCAGTCGACGCCGCTTTGTTCAGTCCCGCCCCATTCATAGGGGGTTCCCTGCCAGGTGTGCATCTGATCATGCAGGGCCGCCACCACCGGGATCAGATCGTCCGATCCGCTATCAATGGTCATATCCGCATGAGATTTTGTGTGTTTTGCCTGTTTCGGTGAGGAGGAGCATCCTGCCAACAACAAAAAAGGAATTAACAAGAGAGCATGCTTCAGTTTTGGCTTCATATCGTTATTTTCGAAGTAGCAAGCAGACTGCTTTGTTTTATAGCCGATTAAAAAGAACGGCTAAATAAGTTGATGCCGCCTTTACGTTTATTTACGATTAAAAATAAACAACGATGGGATGGATCAGCCATAAAGGGCAGTTGTCACTTCACAACAGCCTGTGCCAGGATTCTGTCATCAACATCTCACGAGGCATTCCATGACGCATAACGCCATCGCCACCGAGACTTTACCCGGCGCCGCTTTCGACGCGGGGTGGATGACGTCTGCGCCTCATTATTGCTTCGCCACGCTCTGCCCACCGCCTCCCCCTCCAGACCGGGTTGTTTTCGGCGCTTAACGCCGTCTTTCAAGGCGCTTACCTGCCGCTATGACGCTTGATACCTTGTGTTTGACGTTCGGGAGCATGCTATGCACGTTCGCTATTCTCTGCTCGCCTCGCAGGCGACAACGGCCACCTTTGTGCTGCTGTGGGGCAGCGCGGCCATTTTCACCCGCTGGGGACTGGACAACGCCTCGCCGATGGCGCTGCTGGTCTTTCGTTTTCTGGTTGCCCTGGTCGCGCTGGCGCCGCTGGTCATCGCCCGTCGACGCTGGCTGCCCGCGCCGGGCACTCGCCTGCAGACAGCGGCCACCGGCCTGATGCTGATTGGCGGCTATTCGGTCTGTTACTTCGAGGCGATGGCCAACGGCGTGACGCCGGGGCTTATCGCCACCATCATGGGGATCCAGCCCATCCTTACGCTTTGCGTGGTGGAGCGCCGCCTGCAGGGGCGGCGGCTGCTGGGGCTGCTGATTGCCCTGGCGGGGCTGGTGCTGCTGGTGTGGCGCAGCCTGGCGATGTCGCCGATGGCGATGACAGGGATCCTGTTTGCGCTGGCGGCTCTGCTGCTGATGACCTTTGGCGCGCTGTGGCAAAAGCGCAGCCGCCAGTCGCCGGCGGATGTCCTGCCGCTGCAGTATGCCGTTAGTCTGGGGCTGTGCCTGTTGATCGCCCCGGTCAGCGGCTTCCGGTTTACCGTTAACGCCGGGTTGATTATTCCGGTGCTGTTTCTCGGGCTGCTGATTTCGGTGGTCGCCCAGCTGCTGCTGTACCGTCTGCTGAGCGCGGGGAATATCGTCAATGTCACCAGCCTCTTTTATCTGGTGCCAGCGATCACGGCGCTGCTGGATTATCTGCTGCTGGGCAATCGGCTGCCGGCGGCGGCGATGGTCGGTATGGTGGCGATCGTCGGCGGGATCGTGCTGGTGTTCCGCACCGGCAAGGTCCGCGCCGGCTGACGGCGAGCCGGGCGCGGTGGCGTCCGGTTCATTTTCCTGTCATCTTTTTTACGCATGCTCCCGGCAGCTTATTTTGACCAGTAAGGGAAGGTACCATGGGCAACACGCTGACGATTTTCGATCTCGATAACACCCTGATACAGGGCGATAGCAGTACGATCTGGAGCCAGTTTATGGTTCGCGAAGGGCTGGCGACGCAGAAGGGGTATCTTGCCCGCGAGGCGCGGCTGATGGCGGATTATGACCGGGGAGAGATGAATATCGCCGATTATGTGGCCCTGATCCAGGCCCCGCTGGCCGGAATACCGAAATCGGACGTAGACGCGCTGGTGGCCCGCTGCGTGCGTGAGGCGATCCTGCCCCGGGTCTATCCGCAGGCGTGGGAACTCATTCGTCGTCTGCGGGCCGAGGGGGAGCAGATGCTGATTATCTCCGCCTCGGTTAGCCTGCTGGTGCAGGCGGTGGCCGCCGCGCTGGAGATTGAGCAGGCGCTGGGCATTGACGTGGCGATGGTCGACGGCGGCTACAGCGGGGCGATTGCCGGGATCCCCAGCTATCAGCAGGGAAAGGTGGCGCGTCTGGCGCAGTGGCGCAAGGCGCATCCGCAGTATGACGGCGAGGTGACTTTTTACACCGATTCCATTAACGATCTGCCGCTGTGCCTGCATGCGGATCGCGTGCGGCTGGTCAATCCCTGTCCGCAGCTGCAGGCGGCCGGTGCCGGATATGGCTGGCCGGTGCTGAGCTGGCGGCTGGAATAGCGGAGCGGATAAATGCTTCTGCGGGTTCAGTCGT
>NZ_JBEAHA010000015.1:0-70762 GCF_040061975.1 Klebsiella sp. GG_Kp146 | reverse complement strand
TGTAGGCCCGCGCAAGCGCAGCGCCGCCGGGCAATCCCTGAAGATTGCACTTTTTTGGGGTTTGCTCCCTCTCCCAGAGGAGAGGGCTGGGGTGAGGGCAACAGGCCGCGCTCAGCTGTACTGGCGCACCCGCGCCAGCAGCTCGTCGACGCTGTCGATACGCTCGGCCAATACGATCAGCGCTTTGCCCAGGGTAATGGCGTGGCGCAGGCACTCATGCCGCATAGCGTCATCCTGGATAGTGTCGATATCCGCGACGTGCGACAGCCCGACGCTGCGGCGGATCAGTTCGCTGCCGCAGAAGCCGACCGCGTCCGCCCAGACCTTTTTCAGAAAGGCGGAGGCGTAGCCGGGGTAAGCCAGCGCCGCGTCGCGGGTTTTCTCCGCCGCCAGCGCCTGGAAGCGCTCGGCAAAGGTGGTCCACAGCTGGTGGATGTCGTTCAGCCGCTGCTCGCGCGCGGCGGCGGCGTCGCGAATGCCGAGCTGGCCCGGCAGGCCGCAGTAGTTCAGCAGCAGGTTGCCGATGGCGGTGCCGATATCGAAGCCGATGGGGCCGAAGTAGCCGAACTCGGCGTCGATGGCCTTCAGGCTGCCTTCGGCAACGAAAATCGACCCGCTGTGGATATCGCCGTGTAGCAGCGCTTCCGCATGGGCAAAGAAACGGTGCTTCAGCGCCGCCACCGCCAGCTTAAGCTGGGCGTCGTCGCGCAGGGCGGCGACATCGGCCTCCAGCTCCGCCGGGTAGTTATTGCGCGCGTGGATCTGATACGGGTCGTTAAAGAACAGATCCTCGGTGATCTCGCACATCGCCGGGTTAATAAACTGCGCCACCTGCGCCTTTTTCTCGTGGGGATGGAGATAGAAATCGCTGGTGTGAAACAGCACCTGCGCCAGATAGTCGCCAAGCTGGCGGGCCGCCTGAGGGTAGTAGACGTTAGCGATAAGCTCCCCGCGCCAGATGCGGTGGTCAGAAAGATCTTCCATCACCATCACCGCCAGTTCGGGATCAAAGTGATGGATTTTTACCGTGTGCTGCGGGCTGTGCTGATAGTGGGCGACCAGGGTCTGCGCTTCCAGACGGGCGCGGTCAAGGGTCAGCGGCCAGGATTCGCCGACGCAGCGCACGTAGGGCAGGGCCTGTTTGACGATCGCCCGGCTGACGCCCTGGCGATCGAACACTTTAAACACCAGATTGAGGTTGCCATCGCCCACTTCCTGCGCGCTGACCAGCTCAGATGGGTTGTCGATGCCGGCGAACTGCTGCGCGTAAGCCACGGCGTCGTGGGCGGTGAAGGTATGGTATTGCGACATTGCCTCGATCCTCGAATTCTGATTAAGCCGTTCAGACGTCTATACTTCTGGATTTCATCCTGACACAATGTGATACAACAACGCAACAGGGATTTAACGACATGCAGACATTACAGACCACCAGCCTGCGGGTGAGTGAAAATCAGCTTTTTATTCTCGACCAGCAGGCCTTGCCGCAGGAAAAACGCTGGCTGGCGGCGGATAACGTTGCGCTGCTGGTGGACCATATTCACGCCCTGCGGGTGCGCGGCGCGCCGTTGATTGGCCTGTCCGCCAGCCTGCTGCTGGCCCTGCTGGCCCAGCGCGGCCTGAGCCGGGATGAACTCCAGCAGGCGCTGGAGACGCTGCGCGCGGCGCGGCCGACGGCGGTCAACCTGATGAATAATCTGGATCGCATGAAGCAGGCGCTGGCCCGGGAGGATTACCCGCAGGCGCTGGAAGCGGAAGCCCTGCGTCTGGTCGAAGAAGATAAACAGCTGTGCGACCGCATCGCTGAGGCAGGCAGTGCGCTGGTGAAGCCCGGTAGCCGCCTGCTGACCCACTGCAACACCGGTGGCCTGGCGACCGCCGGGGTGGGGACCGCCCTGGGCGTTATCGCGCTGGCGCACCGGCAGGGAAAGGTGGCCAACGTGTGGGTCGATGAAACCCGGCCGCTGCTGCAGGGCGGACGTTTAACCGCGTGGGAGCTGGGCGAACTGGGCGTGCCCTATCAGCTGATCACCGATTCAATGGCCGCCAGCCTGATGGCGCAGGGGCAGGTGGATGCGGTGTGGGTCGGCGCCGACCGTATCGCCGCCAACGGCGATGTGGCGAATAAAATCGGCACCTATTCGCTGGCGGTTTTGGCCCATTACCACCAGATCCCGTTCTACGTCGCTGCGCCGCAGACGACCCTCGATCGCCATTGCCCGAACGGGGCGGCCATCCCCATTGAGCAGCGCGCCGCGGCGGAAGTGACCGGGGTGGCGGGCAGCTTTGGCGCGGTACAGTGGGCGCCGACCGGGGCCACCGTTTACAATCCGGCGTTCGACGTCACGCCTGCCGGGCTGATTAGCGGCTGGGTGCTGGACAGCGGGGTGGTCACCCCGGCGCAAGTTGCCGCCGGGGCGTTTGCGGCGGACCACGGATAGCGGACCCTGTGCCGGGCCTGGAAAAAACGGTTTTCCCGGGCCCGGGCAATCGCCGGGCCGCTACGGCAGGACCATCGCTACCGCCGGGGCGGAGGGCCGGTCGATACGCTGACCCAGCGCGGTGATAGCCGCCTGGAAGGGACACAGCGTACCGACGTCGGTCTGACGGCAGCCCGGCTGACGCCACTCCTGACGCAGCATCGGGTGCTGCGCGTCCGGCGTCTGCAGACGACGCAGGTCGTCGAGGCCTTGCGCCTGGAAATAGACCCGCAGATAGCGTTCCCCGCTCTTCGCGTCGCGCCAGCGCTCCAGCACCAGGCTACTGCCCGGCGGGATATTTCCCCGGCTGTAGCCAGGCAGCTGCCAGCTAAAGTTCATCAGCGTGCGCACCATGGCGATATTGGTGTCATGGGCCACCAGCAGCAGCCAGCGTACGTTCGGATTCGCCTCTGGTTTGACGCCGTCGAGCATGGCGTTGAGCAGCACCGACCCGCGTTTTTGCGCGGTATACAGCACGTCGTTGCTCAGATCGTAGTTTTCCGTTAACAGCGGCAGCAGGGCGGTGATCTGACTGGCCTGGACGATCTTGCCCCACGCCAGCTGGCTGAGAGGCAGGTTTTCACTCCAGCCGAGACGCAGCGTCTCCACCATATTGGCCATCACGCTCAGTCCGCTAATGGTGGTTTTCCCGCTTTTGCTCTGCTCGACCTGCCACGGGGTGTCGAAGACCGGGCAGGGCTTATCGGCCTGACAAACCGCCTGTTTCAAAAGCTGGATGGCCGGCGCCAGCGCCTGCCGACGCTGCGCCAGATCCCCGGCCTTCTCTTTTACCGCCGCCAGCTGGCGGGCGGGGTCGGTTTGCGTGGCGGCGAATTTGTCGGTCTGAAACAGCGGATCGGCGTCCCCGCTGACGTAATGGATAGCGACGCCGCAGCCGGGGAAGGCGCCATCCACCAGCGCCTGGGCGGTCGCCCGCGTCCGCTGCAGCGGGCTGGCGCGCACATAAATCGACTCCGCCGTCGGGCATCCCGCCTGCAGCAGGCCAAGCTGGCGATAGTGCTGGCCTTCCTCACGCCCTTTATTGACCACGGCGGCATAGCCATGACCGGTGAGCTCGCCGTCATGGGTGGTCCACTCGGTCCATGGTCGTCCGGTGGCGGCCTCGATGGCTTCCCGGTTGCCGGCCGTCGGCGGACGAATCCCGTGGCGGCTAAGCTCCACCACTTTCTCCAGCTGCCAGTCCGCGGCGGCGGCAGATTGCAGCGCCAGCAGCGGCAGCGCGCAGGCGATAAACAGGCGTAACAGCCCCTGATGTCTTGCAGGCATCATATCTTCTTCCTTAATTCGTTAATCGGTTATGAGGAGAACGAGGTCTGCCGTTCGACGGCATGGCGCCGGGCGACGATGGCGGCAGTGGTAAAACAGAGTAGCGCAGAACCCAGACCGGTACCCACCCAGAACAGCGCCAACGTGCTGAAATCATACAGCGTTTTGCCGTTCTCAAGGATAGCCGTTTTATCAATAATGATCCCGGTGAGAAACTCGCCCAGGCCGGCGCCGGCGTAGCTGGCGATGCCGATGGTGCCGAGCGCGGCCCCCGCCGCTTTGCGCGAGGAGATATCGACGGCGATCAGCCCGCCGAGGAAGCAGGTCAGAGCGCCAATGGTTGCCCCGAAGATAATCATCGCCAGAATATCAGTGTAATAATTGTGCGGCGACCAGAGCATCAGGGCGAAGCCGGCGGTGTTCAGCAGGCTGATAAACCCGGCCATCACGCTGCGGTTGCGCGGGAAAAAGCGGTCGGAGAGCATGCCGGCGATGATGGTCCCGGCGATGCCGGCGATGGCGTTGACGCCGATAATCCCGGAGGCCTCCAGCGTGGAATAGGCTTTATCCTGCTCCAGAAAGAAGAT
Source organism: Klebsiella sp. GG_Kp146 (assembly GCF_040061975.1). Classification (NCBI taxonomy): domain Bacteria; kingdom Pseudomonadati; phylum Pseudomonadota; class Gammaproteobacteria; order Enterobacterales; family Enterobacteriaceae; genus Klebsiella; species Klebsiella sp. GG_Kp146. The sequence goes on along the minus strand of NZ_JBEAHA010000015.1, from coordinate 66,408 downwards.
CCCCCAGGAGTTGACGGCGTAGCGGTCGATGTACATAAAGGCGGAGGCGAGGGCGAGGGTCCACAGCGCCGGGTTGCGCAGCGCCAGCAGCTGGTTTTTAAACACCGAGCCGCGGGCTTCGGCCTCCTCCTGCGGTTCATCGCGGATGACGTTGATGGACGGGAAGCCGCTGCTCTGCGGCGAATCGTGCATGAACAGCACCAGCAGCACCACGCCGGCGGCGCCGAGCGCGGCGGTGGACAGGTAGCCCATCTGCCAGCCAAACCCGGCGATCACCGCGGCGATCACCATATAGGTGACGGCCTCGCCGATATTATGCGCCGTCGACCAGATGCCATAGAAGGTGCCGCGCTCCTTAACGCCGTACCAGCGCGCCAGCGAGACCGCGCAGGGGCCGACGCCCATCGACTGCGCCCAGCCGTTGATCCCCCAGAAGATGGCCAGCAGCAGGGCGTTGGTGGTCATCCCCATCATCAGGTTCATCCCGGCGCTGAGCAATAAACCGAGGCTCATATAGCGCACCACGTTGGCGTGATCGGCGATAAAGCCGTTGACCAGTTTGCCGATGGCGTAGCTGAAGAACAGGGTGGAGCCGATCATGCCGAGCTCCGTCGGGGTGATCCCCAGCTCCACCAGCGCGCTTTTGGCGACGGTGAACGATAACCGGCAGACGTAAAAAGTGACGTAGGCCAGGGTCATGGCGATAAAGGTTTGCCAGCGCACCCGGCGAAAACGGTGTTCATCAAACGCGGCGCCCGCTTTCGGCGGCGACGCCCGGAAAAAAGCGATAATTCCAGACATAGGTGGTTCTCCGCAGGTCGGAGGCCTGACTGATTGATGTGGTTCGTCCGTGAATGAAGTTATCGTTACTGTGTAGAGTACATAATCAGAAATAGCCTGACCCGTAAGGGTTAATGTAATGGTTGTAGGATCATCTTTTTCAGCTGCGGGTAGAGCGTCTGGCTGGCCAGCAGCAGCGGGTTGCCGCGCTGGATCCCCTCCTGCGCCAGAAAATCGTTGCTGGCGCCGCCCGCTTCGCGCATCAGCACCAGCCCCGGCAGGGCGTCCCACGGGTTCATGTGCGGCTCGTAGTAGCCAATCAACCGGCCTGCCGCCGCCCAGGCGCTCATCAGCGCGCCGGAGCCGTTGCGGATAAACATGCCGCCGTCGCTGAGCAGCGCCTGCAGAAACGGCAGAAAGTCCGCCGGGGTGACGCGATGCGAGGTGCCGACGCCCATCACCCCCTCCCTGACCGTCGTCGCGGGGTGCGGACGGATCGGGGCGTCGTTGAGCCAGGCGCCATGGCCCCGCAGGGCGTGAAACAGCTCGCGATGGTTAGGGTCATAGACCACGCCGATGACCGGTTCGCCGTCGGCGACGATCGCCAGCGACAGGCACCAGGTGTGCAGGCCGTTGAGGAAACAGCTGGTGCCATCGATGGGGTCGACCACCCACAGCACCCGCGCGTCGGACAGGCGGGCGCCGCTCTCTTCGCCGAGAAAGCCATCCTCCGGAAACGCGCTCTGAATGCGCTGTTTCACAAAGGCCTCCACCCGCTTATCGGCCACGCTGACCACATCCTGCAGATCGTCGCCTTTATGGTCGACGGTCAGCGCTTCGCGTTGTTGATAGTATTCAAACGCCAGCTCAGCCCCCGCTTTCGCCAGCTCGCAGGCCAGGCGGTAGCGGGCCTGTAGCGCTTCTGATTCCTGAGATTGCATAGTGACTCCCTATTTTGCACACGTGTGCATTTTGCGTGAAAAAAACAGCCCCGAAGGGCCGAATGAGTGTGGCCGGGTTTCACAGAAGATTCTGTGATCGATCCAGCATAAAATGATTTTTTCATTTCGCACTTTGACGAATAATTAGTTTCACCGGCACTTCGCGATGGCGCGAGGGCAGGCTGAAGCGGGCGATCCGCGTCATCAACAGATCCACCGCGTGGTGGGCCAGCAGGGCGGTATTCTGTTGAACGGTGGTGAGCTGATAGGGGCGCCAGTCCGCCTGCGGGATATCGTCAAAGCCGACGATGGCCGGTAGCGGGGCGGCGGCGGGGGCGTCCCGCAGGCCGTCCAGGGCGCCCAGCGCCAGCATATCGGTGGCGCAGAACAGGGCCTGCACCCCGGGGTTTTCAGCAACTAATTCTCGGGCGGCCTGGTGGCCGGCCTGATAACCGCCGCCGTCGCAGAAGCGGCTGGTCACCGTCATGCCCGACGTCTGAGCGATGAAAGCGTCATAACGCTGGCGGGTGCTGAAGTTCTCGCGATTTTCGCCAATAAAGCCAACCTGCCGCCAGCCTCGACGACTGAACAAGCCCGCCACCAGCTTCGCCCCCTGGGCGTTATCGCTGCACACCCGGTCGCAGCCGGCGAGGTCCGCATGACGGTTGATCAGGGTGACGGGGATCTTGCGCGCCAGGTACTCTTCCGCCAGCGACAGCGGCGGCGCGCCGGAGGTGATGATCACGCCGGCGACGTGGTAGCTCAGCAGCTGTTTAAGCGAAGGGGCGAGCTGCTGCGGATCGTCAGCGTTCATCAGCAGCGGCATAAAGCCGTTGAGCGCCAGCTGATGGACCAGCGGCGCCAGCAGTTTGCTGCGAAACGGGTTGTCGAAACCGGCGGTGACGATGCCGATAAAATTACTGCTGCCGGTGATCATCGTCCGGGCGATGATATTCACCTGATAGCCCAGAGCTTCCGCGGCGCTCAGCACCTTCTGCCGGGTCTTCTCCGACACCGAGGCGCCGGGGGTGAAGGTACGGGAGACCGCCGAGCGCGAGACGCCGGCCAGTCTGGCCACGTCCTCGGCCTTAATCCATTTTTTATCGCTCATCGTCGTTTCGCGCCGTCTGTTTTCCAGGAAGCCGACGCCCGGGCGGGCGTCGGTCACGCACACTGCCTGAAAAGGTATCACAGAAAGGCGCCGACGCGCAGCGCCTTGCGCCTTATGCCGGGTAGCGGATGTGCTCCACCTCACGCTGTAAAATCACCTTACCGTGGCGAATGGAGGTTAGCACCCGCGCCTGGCGGCGGACGGCCTCGTAGTCGTTTTCCGCATCGAGGATCAGCAGGTTAGCCGGGCGGCCTTCGGCGAGGCCGTAGTTATCGCCCAGACAGAGCGCCCGGGCGCTGTTGTCGGTGACGAAGTCGAGGCAGCGCTGCAGATCGTCATAGCCGAGCATATGGCAGATGTGCAGTCCGGCATCCAGAATGCGCAGGATATTGCCGTTCCCCAGCGGATACCACGGATCCTGAATCGAGTCCTGAGCAAAGCAGACGTTGATGCCGGCGCGATCCAGCTCCGCCACCCGGGTGACGCCGCGCCGTTTCGGCCAGCTGTCAAACCGGCCCTGCAGATGAATGCTTTCGGTCGGGCAGGAGATAAAGTTGATCCCCGAGGCTTTCAGCAGGCGAAACAGCTTCGAACAGTAGGCGTTGTCATAAGAGCCCATCGCGCAGGTGTGGCTGGCGGTGACCTGCGCCCCCATACCGCGCACCCGGGCCTCTTCCGCCAGCACTTCGAGGAAACGCGACTGCGGATCGTCGATTTCATCGCAGTGGACATCCACCAGCCGGCCATAGCGCTGGGCGAGGTCCATCAAAAACATCACCGAACTGACCCCTTTGTCGCGGGTGTTTTCATAGTGCGGAATACCGCCCACCACGTCGGCGCCCATCTCGATGGCGCGCGTCATCAGCCCCCGACCGTCGGGGTAGGATTCAATCCCCTCCTGCGGAAAGGCGACAATCTGCAGATCGATGAGATCGGCGGCCTCTTTTTTCACCGCCAGCAGCGCCTGCAGGGCCGACAGCGACGGGTCGGTGACATCCACATGGGTCCGGACGTGCTGGACGCCGAAATCGCGCAGCATGCCGATGGTTTTTAGCGCCCGCTGGCGGGTGTCCTCCGGGGTGATGCTCGCTTTGCGCTGGCTCCAGCGGGTGATGCCTTCAAACAGGGTACCGCTGCGGTTCCACTCCGGCTCGCCCGCGGTGAGGGTGGCGTCAAGATGAATATGCGGCTCGACGAAGGGGGGGATCGCCAGCCGGCCCTGGGCGTCGATATCGCCGGCGACGGCGGTCTGCATCGCGGTTTGGGCGGTCATGCGCTGAATCAGGCCGTCCTGCAGCTCAAGGGTAAACAGCGCCTCCTGGCGGCGCAGGCGGGCGTTAACAATTTTCATGGTTGGTCCTGTAAATGGTTTTGCGATAAACGCCAGATCACCAGCGCGACCGAGGCGTTGAGATGAAACTGAGGGTGGCTGACCGGGTAGCCGGTCAGTTTTTCAATACGCTGGATGCGCTGATGCAGGGTGTTGCGATGGAGACCCAGCCGGTCGGCGGCCCGCACCACGTTGCCGTTCTCCTGCTGCAGCGTCTCGAGGGTCTCCAGCAGCAGCCACGGCGCTTTACGGCCCGGCTCGATCAGGCAGCCCAGGGTGTCGTGCATAAAATCGTTGAGCAGCGCCGGGTCGCTGACCGCGGACAGCAGTTTGATAAACCCCAGCTGCTGATAGTCGCTGATCCGCTGGGTCGGCCGCAGGGTATCGCAAAGATCCAGCGCCTGTCGCGCCTGCGACAGCGCCCGCGGGTAGCCCTGCAGCTGCCTGACCGGCGCGGAAAGGCCGCAGAGCAGCGACAAACTCTCTTCTCCCTCCGCCAGCGTCTGCAGCCACTGCTGCAGCCACTTTTTCTGCTGAAAGCCTTCCCCCTCCTCATCCGGCAGCAGGAAAAGGAACATGTTGCTGCGCTCCAGCAGCGGGAAGGGGTTGCCCTGCTGGTTGAGCTGCAGCTGCAGCTGCTGGCGCACGCTGCGGTGGGCCTGCTGCAGCCAGGCTTCGGCCTGTTCGGGCGGAAACTGGCGAAACAGGCGGGACAGTCCCTCCAGGCGCAGCGCCGCCAGCCGCAGCGGGCGGGTAAAATCGAGCTGCTGGTGGAGGGCGCGCTGGTGGAGCATCTGCAGGTCCGGATAGTCGCCGGTGACCAGCTGCATCAGGATGTCGCGCTGCGACTGCAGGGCGCTTTCGCTGCGGACCAGCGCGGTGCCGACCCGCTCGGTGACAATCACCATCTTCAGCAGGTAGGGCTGCTCGATCAGCGGAATGCCCAGCTCGTCGGCAAGGGCGATCAGCGTGGCGGGAATGGCGTGGATATAGGCCTCGCCGGTGAGGATCACCATCCCGGCGATGCCGCGCTGTTTGCCCTCCATCAGCAGCTGGATCAGGTTGGCTTCATCCCGGGGATGGTTGATGCCGGTGATAAAGACCAGCTCGCCGCCCATGATCCACTCGGCGATATGCTCATTTTCCGCCACGTAGTACCAGCGTACCGCCCGCTGCAGCCCTTGCTTTCCCGCCCGCAGACGCAGGGCGGAGAGTCCCTCAAGGGCCAGCAGTTCGCTGACCGTCAGGCTCATGGCTCCTGCTCCGCGACGGCGGCAGGCTGACGCTTGCTTAGCAGGGTCAGGGCGATATAGACCAGCGCGGAGACGGTGATCCCCACCAGCGGCGCGATCCACGGCGACAGATAAGCCACCACCGCGCCGGCGGCGTAGGCGCCGAGTCCCAGCCAGTTAAAACGCGGCAGGCGGGCGTTCTGCAGCAGGGGATAGCGTCCGCCGCGGGCGAACCAGTAGTCGGCGAGGATCACCCCGCCGATGGGCGGGATAATGCTGCCCAGCAGCACGAGGAACGGGATCAGCATTTCGTACATACCGCCAATGGCCAGCACAATGCCCACCCCGGCGGCGGCGAGGGTCAGCGTGCGGCGACGTTCGCTGCGCAGCAGATGGCAGGCGGCGGCGGAGACGTTATAGATGGTGGGGCCCTGGATGGTCAGTAGATTGAGACACAGCATGATCACCGCGGCCACCGACAGCCCCTGCAGGATCAGCACTTCGACGATATCGGCCTGTTGATAGACGATAGCGCACCAGGCGCCGGCGACGATCATCAGCCCGTTGCCGACGAGGAAGCTGCCCATGCTGGCGAGAATGGCGGTACGGCTGGAGTTGGCCAGCCGGGTCCTGTTTGTCGCCTGGGTGGCGCCGCTGGCGAAGGTACCAAAGACCATGGTGATGGCCGCCGACCAGGTCATGGCGTCGCCTGGCGCAATGCGGGTCATCGCCTGCCAGCCGCCGGCGTGGCGCAGCGCCAGATACATGGAGACCACCAGCAGCACGAACATCAGCGGCACCGACAGGCGCGATAGCGCGTCCAGCCCCTTGTAGCCCACCAGCGCGGTGACGCAGAACAGAATGCCAAACAGCACCATCAGCGGTAGGGTCAGCGCCTCGGGCAGGGCGAGGATCTTCACCAGCGAGATAGCGACCGTGGCCGTCCCCCACGCGTACCAGCCCAGCTCGGCAAAGCCAAGGATAAAATCGGCCAGCTTGCTGCCGATCTCGCCGAAGCAGAAGCGGCCCATCAGCACCGTATTGAGACCGCTGCGCGCGGCGATCCAGCCCAGCGATGCGGCATACAGGGCCAGCAAGGCGTTGCCGATGAAGGCTATCCACAGCAGATTGACGATGGAAAAGGAGACGCCGAGTTTACCGCCGGCGAACATCGTGCCGGTGAAAAAGGTAAAGCTGAATAACACCATGGCGATGGAAAATACGCCTTTACGTCCGGCGGCGGGCGCTTCGACGAGGGGAAAATCATTGCTGTTTGACATCCTGGAACCTCTGGCTGGTTAGATGGGCGGTGATAGCCGGAAGTAGCAAGAGATGTGCCAGGAAAAACCGGGCACGGGGAATAGCGCGCGGTGTGCAATATGCACAGTTATTGCAGGATGCAGGGGGAGTAATGCCATTTTAGTGTGCATCCTGCCATGTTTTGCACCAGTCGGGGGCAGAGGAGAGCGGCGACGGTATTCCCGGCGCAGGCGGAGAATTTCAGTCAGCAGAATCCGCCAGCGTTTTGGCGCCAGACAGGAGGGAATCGTAGCGGACTCACCGCGGTTGGTTAAATTGCTGTGAATAAAGGTTATTTAATATGCATTTATGATATAACCATTTGTCTTATGCGTGTTTCCTGAAATATTGTTCCCTCCGGTTAGCGGTGTTAGTATCGGGTAAATAGCCATTTAGACGGCTAAATAAATCATCGCTAACCTAAGGAACTGCTATGTGGCAAGAAAGACTCGCGCAACTGGTCACCACCTGTCATTGGATCGGCGCGAAAGGCTGGGCGCCGGCGACCGGCGGCAATATGTCGGTGCGTCAGGATGACACCTGGTGCTGGCTAAGCGAGTCGGGCCGCGACAAAGGCAGCCTGACGACCGAGGATTTCCTGCAGGTGGAGATCGCCACCAACCAGGCCCCTTCCGGACGGAAACCGTCGGCCGAGACCGGCCTGCACACGCTGGTCTATCGCCTGTTCCCGGAGGCCAGCGTGGTGCTGCATGTGCATACCGTCAACGCCACCGTGCTGTCGCGCATCGAAAAAAGCGACACGCTGGCGCTGCAGGGGTATGAAATGCAGAAAACCCTCAGCGGGCAGCACAGCCATCTCGACACCGTTCCGGTCGCCATCTTCGATAACGATCAGGATATTGACGCCCTGGCGGCGCGGATTGCCGATTATGCGCAAACCCGCCCGCTGCGCTACGGCTTTCTGCTGCGCGGACATGGCCTGACCTGCTGGGGGAAAGATATTCAGGAGGCCCGCCGACAACTGGAAGGGCTGGAGTTCCTGTTCGAGTGCGAGCTGATGCGCCGCCGCTACGAGCCCTGAGCCGGAGCAGGTATGGATTTTTATCTTGGTATCGATATCGGCACCTCCCGGGTGAAAGCGGTGCTGTTTGATCAGCATTTCACCGCGTGCGCCAGCGCCGCGGAAAACACCTCCCCCCGCCTGTCGGCCAATGGCTACGCGGAACAGGATATGACCCAGCTGTGGCATTCGGTGCTGGCTATTCTGCGCCAGATTGCCCGCCACCCGGCACTGCAGGCGGGGCGGCTGCGGGCCATCGGCCTCGCCGGGCAAGGGGAGGGAGTCTGGCTCAGCGATGAGCAGGGCGAACCGGTGGGTCCGGGGATCCTGTGGAGCGATACCCGCAGCCACGCGCTGATGAGCGACCTGCTGCGCCGGCCCGGCTTTGACCGCCGCTATTTCGCCGATACCGGCACCCACCTGCAGCCCTGCAATACCAGCCTGCAGCTGTACTGGCTGAAACAGTATCAGCCGGAGCGGCTGGCGGCCGCGCGCTATCTGTTTTTCGCCAAGGACTGGATCCGCTTTCGCCTGACCGGCGTGGCGGCGCTGGAGCTGACGGACGCCAGCAGCTCGTTACTCAATCAGCAGAGCGGCAGCTGGTCCTCGGTGGTGATGAACGAGATGGGGCTGGACGAACTGCTGCCGCTGTTTCCCCCGCTGCTGGCTCCGGATGCTCCGGCCGGCACGCTGAGCGACGCGGTGGCGGCGCTGACCGGGCTGCCCGCCGCGACGCCGGTGGCCGCCGGGGCGCTGGATGTCTGCAGCGCCGCGCTGGGCTGCGGCGCGGTCAACGAAGGGGACATCTACACGATCCTCGGCACCACCTGCTGCACCGGGATCGTCTGCCGCGGCCCGCAGACGGTGAACGAGGCGACGCGCTTCGTCACCCATACCGAAGCCGGGCAGGTGATCTCGCTGTTTCCGATGCAGGCCGGTACGCCAAACATTGACTGGCTGCAGCAGCATATTTCGCTGGACGCCGATCTGGGTCGGCTGGAGCAGGCGATCGCGGACGTGGAGCCGGGCAGCGGCGGCGTCTTCTGGCAGCCGTACCTCAATGGCGAACGCGCGCCGTTTTACAGTCCCGACGCGCGGGCCGGCTTTATCGGCATTAGCCCGCACACCACCCGCGCCGAACTGCAGCGCGCGGTGTTTGAAGGCCTGGCCTTCGCCATTGTCGATGCGCTGCAGGGTTATCCGCAGGGCGGCGAGCTGTATCTGACCGGCGGCGGCGCCGCCTCGGCCACCTGGCTGCAGATTATCGCCGACTGTACCGGGCGCACGGTGGTCTCCAGCGCCTTTAACGAACTGAGTGCGCGCGGGGCGGCGATTCTGGCGGCCCGCAGCGTCGCTGCGCTGGCCGAGACGCCTCCGCTGGCGCAGACCCGCTATCAGCCGCGCCCTCAGGCGCATGCCCGCTATGCGGCGCTGTATCCCGTTTATCGCCTGCTGCGCGAGCAGATGCTGCCGGTATGGCAGGCCAGGCAGGCCGCTCTTCAACGTCTTTCTCAGGAAGTACAACCATGAAAATCGTTTTTACCGCCGAGCATGCTGGCGACCTTAGCGCCTTCCACCAGCTGGGCGAGCTGCTGGTGGAGGGATGGGCGCTGGGCAAACCGAAACTCAGCGCCGGCCAGCTGATTGAGCTGGCCCACGACGCCGAGGTGCTGGTGACCAGCTATGATGAAGTGACGGACGCGGTGATGGCCGCCTGTCCGCGTCTGCAGGTGATCGCCTGTACCCGCGCCAATCCGGTGAATATTGATACTCAGGCCGCGCAGGCGCGCGGCATTCGGGTGCTCTACACCCCGGGGCGCAATGCCGATGCCGCCGCGGAGCTGACGCTTGGCCTGATGCTCAGCCTGGCGCGCCACATTCCGCAATCCCATGCGGCGCTGAAGCGGGGGGAGTTCACGCAGGCTGATAATGCCGCCGCCGCCACTCAGCAGGGCCTGCGGCGCGATGTGGTCTGGGACGTGAGCCCGGAAAGCCCCTATGAAGTGTTTAAGGGCAGTGAACTGCGCAATAAAACGTTGGGGCTGGTGGGCTATGGCAACATTGGCCGCCGGGTGGCGCGTATCGCCCGGGCGTTCGGCATGGCGGTGCGGGTGGTGGATCCGTTCGTCGCCGCAGAGGATATCAATGAGCCAGGGCTACAGAAAACGACCCTCGAGGCGCTGTTCCGCGACGCGGATATCGTCAGCCTGCATCTGAGCAGCGGACCGCACAGCGACGGGCTGGTGAATGCGGCGCTGTTAAACAGCATGAAGCCCGGCGCGCTGCTGATCAATACCTCCCGCGCGGCGGTGGTCGACGAAGCGGCGCTGATTGATGCCCTGCGTCACGGCCCGCTGGGCGGCGCGGCGCTGGACGTGTATCACCGCGAACCGCTGTGGCGCGATCACCCATTTGTCACCGAGTTTGATAACGTGATTATTACGCCGCATATCGCCGGGGCTACCCGGGAGAGTATCGCCAAACACACGGCGATGATTGCCGCCGATCTTCAGCGCTATGTCGCCGGAGAGCCGCTGCTGTACCAGTGGCGTTAAGCCGCTTGCGCCGCCGCGCCTGCGGCGGCGCGGGTCCAGCGTCAGGGGCGATGGGCCGCCATAAAAGCCCGGGTCTGTTCCCAGTCCACCACCCCGGCATCCGATCCCATCCCGGTCGCCACCAGCGCGGCCACCGCCGAGGCGACGTCGCACGCTGCTTTCACGCTGAGTCCGCGCGCCAGCGCGGCTATAAACCCGCCGCAGTAGCTGTCGCCGCAGCCGGTGGTATCCACCGCCTCGACCGGCCACGGCGCAATATGCTCCAGCGCGCCATCGCGGCCGATAAGCCAGGAGCCGTTCTCGCCGTCTTTCAGAATGCAGGTGCCCACGCCCAGCGCAAAGAAAAAGCGGGCGATGGCCTCCGGCTGTGTCTCCCCGGAGAGAAAGGCGGCTTCCTCCAGGGAAGGCATGAAATAATCCACCGACGGCAGAAGGGGCCGCAGCAGTTCCAGGGTGTGTTCATTCGGGGCGATAAGATCAAAGCTGGTGGTGACCCCGCGCGCTTTGGCCGCCTGCAACAGCCGCGCGCTCTGTCCCTGGTCCATTGCCGCCAGCAGTCCGGTCCCGCCGTGATGCAGGAAGCGACAGTCAAGGACGGCGTCAAATTCCGCCTCACTGACGAACAGGGCGTCAGACGCGCCCCGGCAGTGCAGGGCCGGACGTTCGCCGTTGGGGCGAATCGGCAGGATCGTCGCCGAGGTCTCCTTCAGCGCGGTGCGCTGGATAAGCGAGCAGTCGATGCCCAGCCGGGCATAGCTGGCGAGGATAAAGTCGGCTTTTTCATCTTCGCCCAGGCAGGCCACCGCTGCGGTGCGGATCCCGAGCTTCGCGGCGTTAATATTGGCCCCCGCGGCGGTGCCGGCGGGGTTGAGGCGAATTTGCTCAATAAAGGCGACGCCGCCGCGCGGCGGGATCGCCACCACCGGGCGCCCGGCGATATCCAGAATAGTCAGGCCGACAAACACGGCGTCAAAGGTTGCCATCGTTCTCCCGTTTAGCGATGCGTTTGGCGCAGGCGCGCCTGCCAGAAGGATAGGGCGAGGGCCACCACCAGAATCACGCCGACCAGCGCGTCTTTCACCAGATAATTGAGCCCCATCAGGTTCAGACCATTATCAATAATGGCGAGGAACAGCACGCCGCCCAGCGTGCCGGCGATGCTGACCCGGCCCAGACGGTTAAAGGCGGTGCCGATAAACACCGCCGCAATGGCGTCCATCAGATAAGACTGCCCGGCCAGCGGGGTAAATTGCCGCAGGTTGGCGGAGAGGATCACCCCGCCGACGGCGCAGAGGGCCGAGGCGGCCACCAGCACGCCGAGCATGGTCAGGCGATCGCGGATCCCGGCGATGCGCGCCGCTTCGCTGTTCTGACCGATGGCGCGGATATATTTGCCCCACAGGGTACGCTCAGTGACCAGCCAGGCCGCCAGCCACAGCGCCAGCACGATCGCGACCGGCGTGGGGATGCCGCCAAGGTTACCCACCGCCAGGTCGTGATACTCGGGGGCCATCCGCCGATAGGCTATCGCGCCGCCGCCATCGGTATAGATGCGTTCCGCGCTGCTGGCGATAAACCAGGTGCCGAGGGTGGCGAGGAAGGGGCGGATCCGACAGATGAGGATCAGAAAAGCATTGAGCAGGCCAATCAGCACCCCGCCGAGCAGGGCGCAGCCCACCGCCGCCTGCCACGGCAGATGCCAGGTTTTCAGGGCGACGAGGGCGAAGGCGGCGCCAAAATCGAGCGCGACGCCTACCGAAAGGTCAATCGCGCCCGCGCTGACGATCAGGGTCATCGCCATCGCCACAATCAGCAGGATCGCGCTGCCCTGCAGCAGGTTGGCCCAGTTATCCACGGTTAAAAATACCGGATTCGCCCAGCCGAACAGGGCAATGGCCAGCAGGGTGATAACGCCGAATCCGGCCCGCGACAGCCAGGCCAGCGGGCTGCTGACCGTCTGTTCCGCAGGCGCTGGGGTTTTCAGGGTGATTTGGCTCATGCCTCGCCTCCTTTGTGTCTGACCGCCGATGCCGCCAGCACCACCAGGATCAGGCCGCCTTTAATGGCGCCCATCCAGAAGATATTGACCCCCAGCAGGCCGAGCCCGTTAGAGAGGGCGTTAACCAGAATCGCCCCCAGCAGCGCGCCCCAGATGGTGACCACCCGACGACGCGAGAAGGCGGCGCCGATAAAGGTCGCCAGCACGGTTTCCAGCAGCAGCGGCGTAGCCGTTCCGCTGGAGCTGCCGGAGCCCTGGCTGAGCAGCGGCAGAATAGCCAGCCCGGCGGCGATGCCCGCTAACAGCCAGACCAGCAGGGTTAAGCGGCGCACGTTCAGGCCGCTCATCTGCGCCATATCGCGATTGCCGCCCACCGCCTGCACATGCTGGCCGAAGCGGGAATGATGGAGCAGGAACTGGAACAGGATAAACACCCCCAGCAGATAGACCAGCGGCCAGGGCAGGCCCAGCACGCTGTTATCGCGAAAGGCGACCATCAGCGGATCGCTGACCGCGATGCGCCGCTGGCCGGTCAACAGGTCCGTCAGGCCGGTAAACGCCACCGAGGTCGAGAGGGTGGCCAGCAGCGGCGGCAGGCCGGCCGCCAGCACCAGGAAGCCGTTGATCGCCCCGCAGAGCAGGCAAACCGCCGCCAGCAGCGCCAGCAGCAGGAGATACGGCGTGTGCCATTCGGCCAGCCCGAGGCTGAGCAGCGCGACGCCGAGCACCGCCGTCGCCGGCAGGGAGAGGTCGATGCCGCCGGAGACCACGTCATCTCCGCCCACGGCGATGACGCAGACCAGGCCGAAACAGAGGATCGCCAGCGGAACGCTCTGGACCAGCATCAGGCTGATATTTTGCCAGCTGAGGAAGTAGGGCGACTGCACGCTCAGCCACACCAGCAGCGCCAGAAACAGGATCAGGGGGAATTTTTCAATCAGCGTCGCCAGGCCCGGACGGCCGCGACGCTGGATAGCGGTACTCATGGTGAAGGCTCCTGTCCGCCGTTGATCGCCACCAGCAGGGCGTCGAGGGTCAGCCCGCGGGTGGGCAGATTGGCCGCCAGCGCGCCGCGCCAGAGGACGAGGATCCGGTCGCATAGTCCGAGCAGTTCGGGGGCGTCGCTGGAGGAGACCAGCACCGCCCGCCCTTTATCGGCCAGCTGGCGCGTACGTTGATAAATATCGCGGCGGGCGCCGATATCAACCCCGAGGGTGGGTTCATCGAGAATAAACAGCCGGGCATCGGTGCCGAGCCAGCGGGCGAGGATCGCTTTTTGCTGGTTGCCGCCGCTCATGTAGCGTACCGGCAGCGCCGGGCGTCCCGGACGGATCGCCAGCTGTTCTATCCAGTCGCGCGCTTTCTGCTCGGCGATCCCCCGCCGCTCCCAGCCAAAGGTGGCGGTCTCCGGCAGCGAGGCGAGATTAATATTGTCGGCGGTGGTGAAGGGCAGGATCAGCCCCTGATGGCGGCGGTCGCGCGGGACCAGCGCCATTCCGGCGCGGATCGCCTGCTTTGGCGTACGGATACGTCGCGGCAGGCCGTCGAGATGGATAGTGCCGCGCTCCGCCGGGCGCAAGCCGTAGAGTAAGTCCACCAGCACATCGCGCCCGGCGCCGAGCAGGCCGGCGACGCCGACGATCTCCCCCGGGTGAATATCAAAAGAGAGATCCTGCAGCTGCCGTCCGTCGCTCAGCTGGCGCACCGAGAGCAGCGGAGCCGCTCCGTTGTCTGCCGCCGGGCGCTGGCGCGGGGTATACAGCTGGTCGATTTCACGGCCGACCATCATGGCGATCAGCGCCTCGGTATTCTGCAGCAGGTCGCGGTCGGGGTAACCGACCACTTCCCCGTTGCGCAGCACGGTGCCGCGGTCGCAGAGGCTGGCTATCTCATTGAGGTAGTGGGAAATATACAGAATGGCGATGCCCTGGTCGCGCAGGCGCAGGATGGCGGAGGAGACCAGACTGGCCTCGTGCGCCTCGAGGGGGGCGGTGGGCTCGTCGAACACCACCAGCCGCGCCGCGCCGTCGATCAGCGCGCGGGCAATCTGCACCAGCTTGCGCTCGGCCAGGCTCAGATCCCGCACCAGCCGTTCGGGGTCGATCGCCAGCTGCCAGTTTTGCTGGAAAAATTGCGCTGTGGCGGCCTTCATCCGTCGGCGATCCAGCGCCCCCCAGCGGGTGCGATACTCCTGACCCAGAAACACCGATTCCGCGACGGTAAAGTGCGGGATCAGGTTGAGCTCCTGGTGGATCACGCGGATGCCGGCGGCTTCGATGGCTGCCGGGTTGCCGAGGGGCAGCGGGCGACCGTCGAGGGTCGCGCTGCCGCTGTCGGCCTGATAGACGCCGGCGAGGATTTTGATCAGCGTCGATTTACCTGCGCCGTTCTCGCCAATCAGGCCATGAATTTCCCCGGGATTGAGTCGCAGGGTAACCGCATTAAGCGCCGTTACGCTGGCAAAACGTTTGCCGATCTGGTCCATGACCAGACCCGCGGCGGGGCGCTCCCCGCCAGGGTGTTGAATTATCACTGCAGTTCGCCGTATCCCAACTGTTTATACACCGCTTTCGCTTCCTGCGGACCTTTCACCGGTATGACCGGGATAAAGGTTTGCACCGGCAGTTTCTGACCGGCAAAGTAGCGGGCCACGTTATCGGCGGAGGTCTGGCCGATCAGATGCGGCTGCTGTGCGACGTTAGCCACGAAGGGGCTGCCGGGCTCCGCCATGATCTCCAGTGTCTCCGGGCCGGCGTCGATGGCCGTCACTTTCACGTCCTTATCACGACCGGTCTCTTCCAGCGCCTGGACGATACCGATGGCCGGTTGATCCCAGCAGGCGACATGGATGGCATCCAGTTTGCCTTTCGGATACTGGCTGAGTAATTCGAGGGTTTTCTTCCGCGCGTCTTCCGGCGAGTTGGCGAACTGTTCCGCGAGCTCAGGCTGGATAATATGAATATCCGGATAATCCTTAAGGACATATTTCCACTGATCGTAACGAATTCCGCAAATACGCAGCGCGCTGGAGAACGCGTTAAATACAGCCACATTACCTTTGCCGCCTAATTCGTCCGCCATGTAGCGACCGATGGTGGAGCCCAGAGTGTAGTTATCGGAGGTGGAATTGTTGACCGAATATTGTGAAACATGATCCACGGTGAATACCGGGATGCCGGCATCACGTAATGCTTTAAATTTGGGTTCGACGGCGCTGTCGCCGAGAATACTAATTACCGCGTCCACCTTGCGTGACAGTAAAATATCGTGATTATTGGCATGAACCTGATTATCCCGGCCGCCATCGACGCCAATGACTTTGCCCCCCAGCTTCTCCACTTCCTCTGTCGCGCCTTTAAAAGCCTCGCGATCCCAGAAATGCTGGGTGCCTACGACGGCAACGCCAATGGTTTTTCCCTGTAAGGAGAGGGCGTCAGCGGCGGTGACGCTCAGCGAAGCAAGGGAAAGCAGTCCCAGCGCGGCAGGCAATAATTTTCTCTTCTGCGACATTGTTATTATGATCCTGTGATGAAGGTGGTTGCGGACCGGTAGCATGACAAGAAGCACCTCGCCACCTCAAATACAAAATAAGTCTAAGTTATGCCGGCAATGTTATATCGCGGAAACGTCAGAGAAAAAGTTTATTTTGTCATGAAGAACCTGAAAATATTTCATGATGCCGGGTAGGCCTTTTTATTTTGTGGTTTTATTTTTGGTTTGTTCTGTGTTTATTTAGCGGATAAAGACAATTTTCTTAATATTATGAGTGCATGGGAAATACGGCCTCTACTGCGAAAAAGAGAAGATTGCGCGGGTTAACGCTTTTTTTAGCAGAGCAATATCTGGCCGGGTAAGGAATATTACCGCATTTCCCCGCTTTATTTTAACGAACCTTAGGCTGAGAAGAACGCGGGCGCTATGAAGAAACAGCATAATTATACGGTGATGCACTGGGGAACCTGGCAGGTGGAGAGCCGCGAGGGCGAGATCGTGGCGGTTAAGCCGGTGCCCTGGGATAAAAACCCCTCACGCATCGGTCAATCGCTCCCCGACGCGGTGACCAGCCAAACGCGCATTCGCCGCCCGGCGGTGCGCGCCGGCTATCTGCAGCATGGGCCGGCGTCACGAGAAGGGCGAGGCAAGGAGCCCTTTGTCGAAGTCAGCTGGGAGGTGGCCCTGGACCTGGTGGCTCGCGAGCTGCGCTCGGTCAAGGAGCGCTGCGGCAATGAGGCGATTTACGGCGGCTCCTACGGCTGGGCCAGCGCCGGGCGCTTTCACCATGCGCAGAGCCAGCTGCACCGTTTTCTTAAGGGCTTTGGCGGGTATACCGCCAGCACCAATACCTATAGCAGCGCCGCGGGCGAGCGCATTCTGCCGCATATTCTTGGGCCGCTGAGCCCGCTGCACCGTCAGCATACCCATTTTTCCGAGCTGGCGCGGGAGTGTCAGCTGTTTGTCGCGATTGGCGGTCTGCCGCTGCGCAATGCCCAGGTCAACGGCGGCGGCGCCAATGACCATATGCTGCCGTACTGGCTGGATAAGATGCAGGCCAACGGCACGCGGTTTATTAATATCAGTCCGGTGCGCAATGACCTCAGCGCCGTGGCCGACGCCGAGTGGCTGGCCATTCGGCCGGGCACCGATACCGCACTGCTGCTGGCGCTGAGCTATGTGCTGATCGTTGAGTCCCTCTACGACCAGGCGTTTGTCGCCAGCCATACCGTCGGGTTTGCCCCCTATCGCGCCTATCTGTTGGGCGAGCATGACGGCGTGGCGAAAACCCCGGCGTGGGCGGCGGCGATAACCGGCCTGGACGCGCAGCGCATCGCTGACCTGGCGCGGGAGATGGCCCGCCACCGGACGATGGTGAATATCTCCTGGTCTATCCAGCGCGCCCGTCAGGGGGAGCAGGCCTACTGGGCGACGGTGGCCCTGACCGCGCTGCTGGGACAGATCGGCACGCCCGGCGGCGGCCTCGGGTTTGGCTATGCCTGTACCAACCTGGCGGGCGCGGTGCGAAAAGCGTTTTCCGGCCCGCGCCTGCCCGCCGGGGAGAATGCGGTGGGCAGCGTCATCCCGGTGGCGCGGCTGTCCGATATGCTGCTGCACCCGGGAGAAGCCTATGAGTTCGACGGTCAGCAGCTGCATTATCCCGACATCCGTCTGGTCTACTGGGCGGGAGGCAATGCGTTTCATCATCACCAGGATATTAACCGACTGTGCGAGGCCTGGCGCCGTCCGGAGACGGTGGTGGTGCATGAGCAGTACTGGACCGCGCAGGCCAAATTCTCCGACATCGTTCTGCCGGCTACCACCTCGCTGGAGCGAGAGGATATCGGCAGCGGCGGTCACGACGGGTTTATGATTGCCATGAGCGCGCAGATCCCGCCGGTGGGCGAGGCGCGTGATGATTACGCTATTTTCCTCGATCTTGCCGGGCGGTTGGGCTTCGGAGAACAGTTCAGCGAGGGGCGGGACGCCGGGCAGTGGCTGCGCCATCTCTATGAGGAGTCAAGACCGCGGGCGCAGGAGGAGGGCATTGCGCTGCCCTCGTTCGAAGTCTTCTGGCAGCAAGGGGTGCTGGAGTACAGCGCGCCGGCGCGGCCGCAGGTCTTTCTCGCCGATTTTCGCGCCGATCCGCAGCGCTATCCGCTTTCCACGCCCTCCGGCAAGATTGAACTCTTTTCCGCTACCGTCGCCGGGTTTGGCTATCGCGAATGCCCCGGCCATCCCTGGTGGGATGAGGAAGAGGCCGCCCGGCAGCGACAGGAGGCGGCGCGCTGGCCGCTTCATCTGCTCTCCAGTCAGCCGCGCGCCCGTCTGCACAGTCAGTACGACCACGGCAGCGTTAGCCGGGCGACGAAAATTCAGGGACGCGAGCCGTTGTGGATGCATCCGCAGGATGCGCAGGCAAGAGACATCCGCGAAGGCAGCGTGGTGAAAGTGTATAACGACCGTGGGGCGATTCTCGCGGGCGTGCACCTGAGCGAGCAGATTTTGCCGGGGGTGGTACAGATGTCCACCGGCGCCTGGTATGACCCTCTGGATCCGAATGAAAAAGGATCCCTCGATAAGCACGGTAATCCCAACGTGTTAACCGAGGATCGCGGCAGTTCGCGCCTGGGACAGGGCTGTAGCGCCCAGAGCTGTTGGGTGGAGATCGCCCCGTGGCGAGAGGAACTGCCGCCGATCAGCGCCTTTGACCCGCCGAAGTTTATTGCGGTTTAGGTGTCAGGGATCGCCGGCGGCGGGTCGGCTAGCCCGGAGAAAGCGCGGTATGCGCCGCCTCCGGGAAAGCGCGCGCCAGGCGGTTTAAGACTGATGACAGGGCGACGTTACGCCAGCCGTGGGTAGGTGCTGGCGATATCGTCGCCGGTAAACTGGGCGATCCAGCCTTCCGGGTTATCAAAAATGCGAATGGCGGTGAAGTTCGGTTCTGAACCCATATCAAACCAGTGCGGAGTGTGGGCGGGAACCGAAATCAGATCGTTCTTTTCGCACAGCACCTGGAACACCTCGTCGCCAATGTGCAGGCAGAACAGGCCGGCGCCCTCGACAAAAAACCGGACCTCGTCTTCGCCATGGGTGTGTTCGTTCAGGAATTTTTCCCGCAGCGCCTCTTTCTGCGGGTTATCGGCGCGCAGGCTGATGACGTCCCAGCTCTGATAGCCCTTTTCGGCGACCAGTTTGTCAATCGCATGCTGATAGGCGGCAATCACTGTTTCTGCGCTGGGGGCCGCGCCGAGATCGCGGTCAGCCTGCCAGCGCTCAAAACGGACGCCTTTGGCGTTAAGCTGCTCCTGAATCGCTTTGGCGTCGGTGCTGTGCCAGACCGGCGTTTGCGGATCTTTCACGGAAAAAAGGGTTAATGCGCTCATGCTGGGATCTGCTCCGGATGAATGTCGTCAAAACGCTGAACCTGAGGGTGGCGGCTTGCCGGGTCGCGGTCGCCGCGTACCAGCTGGACAGTGCGCAACCCCGCGGCTTCGGCGGCGTCGAGTTCCTGATGGATATCCGACAGGAACAGGATGGCTCCGGGGGCGTGGCCCAGGTGTTCAGCAATATTGCGGTAGGACTGCGCTTCGCGTTTGGCGCCTACCAGGGTATCGAAATAGCCCGTAAACAGATGAGTAATATCACCTTCATCGCTGTAGCCAAATAACAATTTCTGCGCTGCCACGGAGCCAGAAGAATATACATACAGATCAATGCCCTGTGCTTTCCATTTCTCCAGCGCCGGCAGCACGTCCGGGTAGAGATGGCCGGTAAAGTCGCCGTTGAGGTAGCCATCGCGCCAGATGATCCCCTGCAGCGCCTTCAGCGCAGTGGATTTCCGATCTTCGTCCATAAAAGCGAAGAGGGTAGCAATCAGGTCGGCGGTGCTGGCGGCGGGGGCGTCTGTCTCGCGGCGCAAGTTGTCGAGGATCGTTCTCACCGGTTCAGCGTGCTGTTGAGCGGTCACAAAGCCGGCCAGTCGTTCGCGGGCGTAGGGGAACAGCACGTTATGCACGAAGCGGATATCGCTGGTGGTGCCTTCTATGTCGGTCACGATGGCGCGGATCATGGTTTCTCCAGAGTGGGCGTAGCGTGGAATAACATTAGCATTTAGACGTCTAAGCGTCTTGATTGCCAAATATTAACATCGTGTTATAGTGGCTTCAACAACAGCATTACAATCGGTACAAAAAGAATGAGTAATAACCCATTGATTCCAGAGAGTAAACTCCCGTCACTTGGCACCACCATTTTTACCCAGATGAGCGCTCTCGCCCAGCAGCATCAGGCCATAAACCTGTCGCAGGGCTTTCCCGATTTCGACGGCCCGCGCTATCTTCAGGAGCGTCTGGCGTACCACGTGGCGCAGGGGGCGAATCAGTATGCCCCGATGACCGGCGTGCCGGCGCTGCGCGAGGCGATCGCTGACAAGACGGCGGAGCGGTATGGATATCGACCCGACGTCAACAGCGATATCACGGTCACCGCCGGGGCGACAGAGGCCCTGTTCGCGGCGATTACCGCTCTGGTGCGCCGCGGCGACGAGGTGGTCTGTTTCGATCCCAGCTACGACAGCTATGCCCCCGCGGTGGCGCTGGCCGGCGGCGAATTACGCCGTATTGCCCTTCAGCCGCCGCATTTTCGCGTCGACTGGCAGCAGTTTGCCGCGACGCTGAGCGACAAAACCCGGCTGGTGATCCTCAACACCCCGCACAACCCCTCGGCCACGGTCTGGCAACGCGAGGATTTTGCCGCCCTGTGGCAGGCGATTGCCGAACGCGAGATCTATGTTCTCAGCGACGAGGTCTATGAGCATATCAACTTTGCCGAAGACGGCCACGCCAGCGTGCTGGCGCATCCGCTATTGCGCGAGCGGGCGGTGGCGGTCTCTTCGTTTGGCAAAACGTTTCATATGACCGGCTGGAAGGTTGGCTACTGCGTGGCCCCGGCGGCCATCAGCGCGGAGCTGCGCAAGGTGCACCAGTATCTCACCTTCTCGGTAAATACCCCGGCGCAGCTGGCGATCGCCGACATGCTGCGCGAGGAGCCGGATCACTACCAAGAACTACCGGCCTTTTATCGTGAACGCCGCGATCTGTTTATTGAGGCGCTGCGCCCCAGCCGGCTGGAGCTCCTGCCCTGTGAGGGGACCTATTTCCTGCTGGCGGACTACAGCGCCATCTCCGACCTTGACGACGTCAGCTTCTGCCGCTGGCTGACGACCGAGGTTGGGGTGGCGGCGATCCCGCTCTCCGTCTTCTGCGCCGACCCGTTCCCGCACAAGCTGATCCGCTTGTGCTTCGCTAAACAACCGGAGACCCTGCTGGCCGCGGCGGCGCGTTTGTGCGAGCTGTAGTTACTTTATGGTCCACGCCTGAGAGAACTGGCGGTCGGCGAACATCTCTGCCAGGCCGCTAATTTGCTTCAGGCGCAGCACCTCATCGGCATCCATTCCCAGCTCTTTGCCGATCTTCTGCGGCGTCCAGCCGAGCCGGGTTAGCTCGCGGACAATATCTGACATGGCGTGGATTTGGTGGCGTCCGCGCGCCCGGTTGTGGCGTATTGTCGCTGCCATCAGCCCGTCGCGTGAGGCCTCTTCATTCGTCAGGCAGGTGACCGGTAGATAGCCTTTCAGCTGTTTTTTCAGCGACGCTTTGCTGCAGGCCAGCTCATGGCGGTGAAAACCGTCGACAATCGCGTACCCCTGCTGTCCCTGCCTGATGACCACCACCGGCTGGGTAAAGCCATCGGCCTCCAGCGAGGTCTGCAGCAGGCGCTTCTCCGGCGGCGCCACATTATTCGGGTTATAGTCGTTGGGGATAACCTGCTCCTGTTTGACCCACAGCACACAGTCAACGGGCTGCGAGCGGAAGGGGCTGTGTTGGTGGAGCATCTGGCGAAACGCGTTGATAGCCTCGATACGCGCTTCGTCATCCAGCGTTTGCAGGAAATTGTCCAGCGCCTGCGTTAGTTGTTGTTGCATAATATCCCCCATTGTTGGCGATGTTTTTCCATACGTTTTCGGTAGCGCTGATAGTGGCTGCTTTTGGTTGGGCTGAAGGAGAGCTGGCGGCACCAGTAGTCATTGTTGAGTAGCACTTTGCAGATCCGTCGCCAGGAGGGGATATCTTTGGTGCCAACGTCCGCGGGCTGAGTATCGGGGATCTCTTCCATGCCTTTTTTCTGGTACCAGCGCAGGTAGACGGCGATCTTATTGCGGTAATGCTCGGCGGTGGTTTCCGGCATGCTGTCGAGCAGAAACAGCGCATAGCTTTTCCATGTCAAATGGTCCGGTTTGTCGATTTTTCGGTGACCGTAGAATTGATTATCATGCCCGGCATAGACGCCGCCGCTGTGCGCGCCGCTCACCCGCTGGCACATCGCGGCCCAGCGCTCCGGCTCCAGCACATGGTACAGCCATAGCCCCTGGCGCTGCTCCGGACCGAAGGGTTCGCAGATGCGCATATAGCGCAGCGGCACACCGGCCTGATACATCAGATCGTACAGCGGGTTATAGGGCTGGCCGCTTTTAGCAAACCAGGTCCAGATATCGGCGGTTTTCCAGTCATAGAGCGGGTAGATGTACCAGGCGTGGCCGCCCGGTGCCGAGGTGGTCCACGGTTTATCGTCGGCGAAGCGCTGTTTTCGCTGAGAAGAGATGGTCATAAAGCGATTCAGCGACTCATCTGCCCGAATACCCACCAGCACGGCGGCGGGACGGCGCTGTGAAAACCACTCGGCAAAGTGGCTGACGAAGGCTTCAAAGCTCATCCCCGGCTGATAAAACGAAAAATAGCCCGGGTGGGTAATGGCCCAGGAGGGGGGCTGGCGGACCCAGGCGGTGCCGGGCTGCCAGCATTGCCATTGCGGCTTATACTGCGTCAGGGCATTTTGGGTAGTGAGCGGCAGGGCGACCCAGTAAAAGGTATCGATAACATCCTGATAGAGGGCGCGCAGTTTTTCACAGTGAGCGATGGTGCAGGAGAACTGCGCTTCCCAGTCAATAAACAGTACGCTGATTTTCTTACCCTGTAACCGCGCTGCCTGCGCGGTTAAATGGAGCATAACGGTAGAGTCTTTTCCGCCAGAGAAAGAGACGCAAATGCGTGAAAAATTATCCATAACCCAATCGATCCGCTGCTCCGTCGCCTGCAGCACCGATTCCGGTAAGGGATATTTGATAAATGACATGACCATTAATCCTTTAATACTAGAGATTCCCGTTCGCTCAGTATAAACGATGATGCGTGGGAAATTAATGGTCGACTTTCCCTTCCCTTGGGAGGGTCAATAAGTCGGATCGTTATTGGCTGTTATTGAGTAGGGGTCGTGATATCTCTCTGTCATTCATTAAAATGGTGATTAATTCAGATAAAAAATGATTTTGTGTAGATGATTGATGGTAGTTAATATATATCGTAATGTCTGGAAAAAGTTCATTTATATCGAGGACGTGAAGTTGCATGGCTGGCGAAATAAAATCATATAAATAGGACGGCAAGAAGCCAATCAGATCGGTTTTATTGATCATGTTAAGAATGGTCATAAAAGAGTCGCTGCGAAAGGCAATATTACGCGGATTCAGCCAGGGCGTGCTGCTTTGCTGAACGCGCTGGATAACGGGATCGTTGGTAATATAGTGGGTGAAAAACTCCTGCGCCAGCGCGTCAACTGACGTGAGCGCCTCGCGCCGCGGATGGTTCGTCCGACACACCGCGAGGGTCTGCACCGTCTGATAGGGCTGACAGATCGTGGCGCGGTTGGTGATGGGCATTCGGGTGAACACCAGGTCAGCCTGGCGATATGCCAGCAGCTCCTCTGCCGATTCGGTGGTGGTCAGGTTATGGTGCTCAATTTGCAAGTTGGCCTGATGAGAAAGCTGGTTAATCATAAAGTGGCTGTTTACTGAACAGAACAGCGGGGGGCCATATATTACAATACGTTTACGCAGATCGGAGCGGTTATTGAGATTGATCGTTTTTTCCAGCTGCTCCAGATTTTGCTGCAGGTGGTAATGAAGATTCACGCAGGCGGTGGTGGGCGTCATTCCCTTCCCGACGCGCACAAATAGCGGATCGTCTAACTGCTGACGCAGACGCTGCAATGACTGACTTACCGCTGACGGGGTGATAAATAACATTGCCGCCGCTTTGCTGATGCTTAAGTGCTGATAGATACATTCAAAAATTACCAATAAATTCAGATCGAACTTTTTCAGATCGTAAAGATTTGCCATTAATACAGTCCTGTTAATTGCCAGTGTAAGTTAAAATATGTCTAACGATAATATCTTGAGTCTTAGTATTTGTGGTGTGAATTTAATTGTGGGCAAATAAAGTTAAGTTTTGCTTAATATATCTTACTATCGGTAGTGGCACCAGAGATCGGTTTCGCCAGGCGCCACACCGGGACGGAATTACTCTTTTTCACCCATCATAATAGACAGCTTCTCTTTATCCGGCAGGCCGACCACCTGCTGCAGCATATTATCCTTATTCATATAATAAATAGCTGGCGTGACGTTGGCCCCCAGATCGTCCATCAGCTGCTGGTTGACGTTGAGCATTTTCATTTTCTCCGGCGGGATAGCCTTCGGTATCGTCAGGGCCATTTTGCCGTTCGATTGTTCGTAATCGTGCCAGGTTTTCGCCGGATCTTTACTGGCGAGGATCGCCGCGGCGGTGGCCGGGCTCTCCGGCTTGATCACGCCCACCAGCAGGGTGCGGATCTGCACTTTACCGGCCTCCACCCAGGGACGGGACTGCTGCCAGAACTGTTTGCAGTAAGGGCAGAAGGGATCGGCAAAGACATACAGCACGATGGGGGCGTCTTTGTTACCATCCTGCAGCCAGTGGGCGCTGGCCATCTTCTTCCACATCTCCTGTCCCGCCGGCGTGTAGAGCGCTTTTTGAAATAACTGCTCGCTGAGGTTGTTGCCGTTTTCGTCGTACATATAACCGGAAATGGCATGTTTGCCGTCAGGCGTAAGGTAGATGGCGACGCCCATATCCTGGTATTTCCCCAGCCAGCCCTTCATTCCCCCCGGCGCGTCAAAGGGTTTGATGATGGTAATGCCCTGTTTTTCAATTGCTTTTACCGGGGCGGGCAGTTCTTCCGCATAGCTACAAAAAGGCAAAAGGCTGAGCAACAGCAGACGTTTTAACATGAGTATTCCTTGTAAAATCAGCAGGAAAGGAAGAAACATTGCCAAACCTATTACAGTTATAGGCAGGATCAGCAGAACGACGGATTGCCCTTTCCTGGCGTGGGTGATGTAATCCTGGATGCTGTTACATTAAGGTAATGTAGAGCGCAACACATAGCCAGTCTGACTGGCGCTGAACCTACCTTCGGGTATTTCAGGTAACGGGGCCGCCTGAAAGGGTGGCCTTTTTACTTTTGTCGCGGCAAATGATGCGAAAAACAGCGAACTGCGCTGAACGCGTCGACAGGTTCACATAGTTGTCTTGTTCCGGTTGTTAGATAACGCTTATTGATTCGATAATGTAAACGCATTGGTCGGGTCAGGAAAAATTCGTTAACTTAGACCTCAACGAAAACACGGAGGAAGTATAGATGTCCTTAATTAACACCAAAATCAAACCGTTCAAAAACCAGGCATTCAAAAATGGTGAATTCATCGAAGTCACCGAGAAAGACACCGAAGGCCGCTGGAGCGTCTTCTTCTTCTATCCGGCTGACTTCACCTTCGTCTGCCCGACCGAACTGGGCGACGTGGCTGACCATTACGAAGAACTGCAGAAGCTGGGCGTAGACGTTTACTCTGTTTCTACCGATACCCACTTCACCCACAAAGCGTGGCACAGCAGCTCTGAAACCATCGCGAAAATCAAATACGCGATGATTGGCGACCCGACTGGCGCCCTGACCCGTAACTTCGACAACATGCGTGAAGATGAAGGTCTGGCTGACCGCGCCACCTTCGTGGTTGACCCGCAGGGTATCATCCAGGCGATCGAAGTTACCGCTGAAGGTATCGGCCGTGACGCGTCTGACCTGCTGCGTAAAATCAAAGCGGCGCAGTATGTTGCTTCCCACCCAGGCGAAGTGTGCCCGGCGAAATGGAAAGAAGGCGAAGCGACGCTGGCTCCATCTCTGGACCTGGTCGGCAAAATCTAATAATCACGGCGTCTTTCGCATCATAGCGGCGTTGGCTGCGCTTAATCACCCCGGTCACTTACTCGTGTAAGCTTCCGGGGGTTCATAAGCTTGCCGCCTTGCTCTAACGCGAAATACTGGTGAATTAAAATTTCCGTCGTCTTTCACGCAATAGCTGAGTTGGCGTCGCCTGCTCACCCCGGTCGCTTACTTTAGTAAGCTCTCGGGGATTCTCAGGCTAGCCGCCTTGCTCTGACGCGAAATACTTTGGAAATTACTTCAGTCATGGGCGCACCTGCGCCCATTTCATTCCAACACCATGATGCAAGCGCATTCAGGCTGCCTGGACGAGGCCGCTTGCATGATGATGTTTTAAGCCCAGGAGATAACAATGCTCGACACCAACATGAAAACCCAGCTCAAGGCCTATCTTGAGAAGCTGACCAAGCCTGTTGAGCTGATTGCCACGCTGGATGACAGCGCTAAATCGGCAGAAATCAGGGAACTGCTGGCTGAAATTGCTGAACTGTCAGACAAAGTCACCTTTAAAGAAGACAACACGCTGGCGGTACGCAAGCCATCGTTCCTGATTACTAACCCCGGTTCCGACCAGGGCCCACGCTTTGCGGGCTCCCCGCTGGGCCACGAGTTTACCTCGCTAGTGCTGGCGCTGCTGTGGACCGGCGGTCATCCGTCGAAAGAGGCCCAGTCTCTGCTGGAGCAGATCCGCGATATCGATGGCGACTTCGAGTTTGAAACCTACTACTCGCTCTCCTGCCATAACTGTCCGGACGTGGTCCAGGCGCTGAACCTGATGGCGGTGCTCAACCCGCGTATCAAACATACGGCGATTGATGGCGGGACGTTCCAGAATGAGATCACCGAACGCAACGTGATGGGCGTGCCGGCGGTATTCATGAACGGCCAGGAGTTTGGTCAGGGGCGGATGACGCTGACGGAAATCGTCGCCAAAGTGGACACCGGTGCGGAAAAACGCGCAGCGGAAGAGCTGAATCAGCGTGACGCTTACGATGTGCTGATCGTCGGTTCCGGCCCGTCCGGCGCGGCGGCCGCGGTTTACTCTGCGCGTAAAGGGATTCGTACCGGCCTGATGGGCGAGCGCTTCGGCGGCCAGGTGCTGGATACCGTGGATATCGAAAACTACATTTCGGTGCCGAAAACCGAAGGCCAGAAGCTGGCCGGGGCCCTGAAAGCGCACGTTAGCGACTATAACGTCGATGTGATCGACTCCCAGAGCGCGACCAAACTGACGCCAGCGGCGACAGAGGGCGGCCTGCATCAGATCGAAACCGCCTCCGGCGCGGTGCTGAAGGCGCGCAGCGTCATCATTGCCACCGGGGCGAAATGGCGCAACATGAACGTGCCGGGCGAAGATCAGTATCGCACCAAGGGCGTAACCTACTGCCCGCACTGCGACGGCCCGCTGTTTAAAGGTAAGCGCGTGGCGGTGATCGGCGGGGGGAACTCCGGCGTGGAAGCCGCCATCGACCTGGCGGGCGTTGTGGAACACGTGACCCTGCTGGAATTCGCACCGGAGATGAAGGCCGACCAGGTGCTGCAGGATAAAGTCCGCAGTCTGAAGAATGTCGACATCATTCTCAATGCGCAGACCACGGAAGTGAAAGGCGACGGCAGCAAGGTCACCGGTCTGCAGTATCGTGACCGGGTGAGCGGCGATGAGCATCACGTCGCGCTGGCGGGCATCTTCGTGCAGATCGGCCTGCTGCCTAACACCACCTGGCTGGAAGGCGCGGTTGAGCGTAACCGTATGGGCGAGATCATCATCGATGCGAAGTGCGAAACCAACGTTAAAGGCGTATTCGCCGCCGGTGACTGCACCACCGTGCCGTACAAGCAGATTATCATCGCGGCAGGGGAGGGGGCGAAAGCGTCGCTGAGCGCCTTCGACTATCTGATCCGCACGAAAACCGCATAACAAGTCAGACAATAGACCTGCATAACAAAGAGGCTACCCGGTGGTAGCCTCTTTTTTTATGCGCTTTTCCTCAGCCTTACCTGACGACCATCACCGGAATATGGGCATGACGGATGACGCTCGAGGCGTTGGAGCCCAACAGGTGGGTACTGATGGAGGGATTGCGTGAGCCAATCACCACCACGTCGGCGTTTATTTCGCTGGCCAGTTCGTTGACCATGTCGCGCACGCTGCCGAAACGCACATGCAGCTTGATCCGCGATGGGTCAATGCTGAAATGGCTGACCATGGTCTGCAGGCGGGTTTCCGCCTCGTGCTGCAGATGTTCCTCAAAACGCCGCAGGTCGGCGGTAAAACGGCTCATCGTGAAGCTCGCTGAACCGGGTAACACGTGGAGCAGATGGATCACCCCGTCCTGCTGGGCCAGAAACTCCGCATGCCGGACGGCTTTATCGCTCAGCGCCATCTCAAAGACATCAACCGGCATAATGATAGTCTTATACATATGCAATCCTCCTTGTTCGTTTGCGTCTATATCAACATATTATATGCGGATATTGTGTCATTCAGGTCGCAAAACTGTCAGTCAGGCAGGCGCAAAGCGTAAAAAAAGGTTAGCGGGGGGAAAGACAGCAGAAAGAGGATGTGTGGACATCCTCTGAATAAAGCGCGATACGCCTCAGGCAGCGGGGATTAACGGTGGAATTCGCCAGCGGCTTCCGGCTGGTACAGCAGCGCCAGCACTTCCAGGTGCGTCGACGCCCCGCCCGGCAGCTCCCAGTGAATGGTGCTGCCGACCTTGAGGCCGAGCAGCGCGGCGCCCACCGGCGCGAGGACGGAGAGCTGGCTGGCGCTGTCGGTCACCTGCGTCGGAAACACCAGCGTCCGCACGCGCTCTTCGCCGCTGGTTAAATCGCGGAATTTAACCGTACTGTTCATGGTGACGACATCGTGCGGCATCGCTTCCGGCGCCAGCATTTGCGCGCGGTCGAGCTCGTCGTTCAGGGCATCGGCAACCGGCGAGCTGGCGAAAGCCGGCTGCTCCAGCAGCCTGTCGATACGTTCGGCATCCAGTTCGTTAATGATGATTGCGGGTCTGGTCATTGCATACTCCATGTTATCCAGGAACCTGTCCGTAAAAGAAAACCCTCGCCGAAAAAGGCAAGGGTTAAGGTTCTCCCATCATACTGAGAGTTGCCGGCAGTTTGAAGTGATGAAACGCACAATCAGCGCGCAACGCCACCGGAGGAGGACGTTTTTTGAACAGCACGCCGCGTTGCGCTAGTGGCCAACCTTATCGAGGATAAACTGCGCGCCGCAGTTACCCGGGTGAGGCTGGGGCACAAAGGCGGAGGTGGCCAGTGGGGCGTTGATGGTCGCGGCGTTGAGCGAGATTTGCATCTCGGTCAAATAGGCAGGATTACCGTTACAGGTTAATTTAAACGCCTTCACGCTCTGCGGACCCCAGGCGCGGGCCACGGCGGCGTCGAAGTCGGCCCGGCTGACGGTTTGGCCATAGTGTTTGGCAAGGAAATCACCAACCGGGCTGCGCTTAATTTCCCCGTTCAGGCGCACCATGGCGCCAAAATAGCTGTCGGGATCGAAGCCGAAGCAGACGCCATGTTTGGCATATTCGTAACGTTCGAGGCAGGAGGTGCCGCCCGCGCCCGGCATCACGCTATTCAGTTTGTTGGCCATCTCCAGCGACAACCCCGTCTCCGCCGCCTGACATTTGCGGTTCGCTTTCACCTCCGGCATGTCGGGCAGCGGGCGCGTGGCGCAGCCGTAGCGCATCCAGCGTCGTTCATCCACTCCGCGCGCGGCAATGGACTTTGGCAGCCCGGGCCACAGACCGTGCACGGTCAGAAAATCGGCTTTATTCGCGGTTTCCTGCTGCAGGCGGCACTCTTCCGGTTCGTTGCGGTTACGGTCATACATGCTCTGACAGAATCCGGTTTGCCAGGAGAGGGCCAGGACATAGCGGTCAAAATCAGCGTATCGCGTCGCGGTGAGCGGTTCAGCGCCGGCCTGAGTGGCGGTAAGCACAAGGGCAAGCGCGGCGAATTCCTTCCTGAACATGTTTATTCCTGATTGTGGATGGCAAAAGATAACGGGGAGTTATTAAAGCATAAAAAAGGCGCCTGCTGGCGCCTTTTCACGTGGTTAGACCATTAGTGGACCGCGCTGCCCGGGACGAGGATCTCGGTCGCGACAATCACCACCAGCAGGCCAACCATCACCGGCACCGAGGTGCGTTTGACCACTTCGAACGGGGAGATCTTCGCCATCCCGGCGACGGCCACCACCACGCCGGAGACCGGCGAGATCGTGCGGCCAAGGTTAGAGGCCTGCAGCATCGGGATCGACAGATAGGCGGGATTGATGCCGGAGGAGTGCGCCAGCTTGGGGATCATCTCGACAAAGGCGTAGAACGGGGCATTGCCGGAGCCGGTGGTCATCGCCGCCAGCATGGTCAGGATCACCAGCACCAGCATCAGAATAATACTGGCCGAGCCGAAGGAAGTGGCGATGGAGATCAGACCGTTGATGAAGCCGATGGTGCTTAATCCCTGAGCAAAAACGCCGGCGGCGACCAGCAGCATCACCACCCCGGCGAAGGCGTCAGCCATCCCGCGGTAGGCGACTTCCAGTCCGCTGAAGACGTTTTTGGTGTTGAACCCGCGCAGGAATTCGAGGATCGCCGCCAGCAGCATGCAGCCGACGAGGATGGTAATAATGTGCAGTTCCGGCCCCCATTTGCCATCAAAGATCAGTACGCCAATAATCGGGGTAAACGGCAGGATGGCGTACAGCGCCGGGGCATTGGTGGTGATCTCGTTGACGTCGAGCATTTCGTGGGAAATGTTCTCTTTTTTATCCAGGTAGCGCTGCCAGAAGAAGTGGGCGATCGCCATGCAGATGATAGCGGCGATGGAGATCGGCAGCGTGGTCTTGAAGGCAAAGTCGATCAGCGGCATTTCGGCCGCTTTTGCCGCCAGCACGACGTCACCCGAGGTAGGCGAAAGGATAATCGCCGCCGGGGAGGCGCAGATGGCCGCCGCCGCACCGCGGCTGATACCAACGTTTACCATCACCGGGAACAGCGTCGCCATCAGCAGGACGCCGAGGCCGGTCGCGGAGGAGACGGCCAGCGACATCAGGCAGGCGACAAAGTAGGCGGCAATCATCAGCAGATAGGGCGAATTGATATAGCGCAATGGCTTTGAGGCTAATTTCACCACCATATCATTGGCGCCAATATGCGTCATATAGGTGGCGAAACCGCACAGCATCATGATCATCATACCCAAATCGCCGCCACGGCTCATGAGTAGAATCTTAATGTATTCAATAATGTCAGTGGCGGAGTAACCGGTGCCCTCGGTATTGCCTGGTAAGACTTTATGACCCAGCAGGGCGCTGACGATCAGCAATATTAAGCCGCCGACGAACAGCACGCCGGTGGCTGAATAGCCCTTAATGATATAGCGGGCGACGCCCACAATGACCGCAATCCCGATCAGGATCTCAACAAACGTCAGCATTCATTTCCCCTAAGCCCAAAGAATATGTAGTTAAAAAGCGCCACACCAAATTTTAATGTGCGAATGTGCCGAAAAAACGGACGAAACTCGCTGATGCAAATCAATAAAGCGATAAGAACTACGCCCCTCCCGTCCCGCCTGGATATAATCACCAGATGGATAGTTAAGCGGTTCTGATGGTCAGCGGGCGAAAATCAGGAGTTTGCCTTATTTCGTTCAACCTGTATTGAGACTATCTTTGCTATTTTAGGTGGCTTTTAAATGAAAGTGGTAATAGAAAAGTGTTGATGTTACGTCGTTTTTCATTGTTTTCTCTTGGTTTTTTAGGATGGTTATTGGTATCCGGAAACGCCAGCGCGTCGTTTTCATCGACCCTTAGCGAAGGTTACCATACCTTAAGTAATAACGTTGCGCAGACCTGGAATGAGCCGGAGCACTATGATCTGTACGTTCCAGCCATCACCTGGCACGCGCGCTTTGCTTATGATAAGGAAAAGACGGACAAGTATAATGAACGTCCGTGGGGGGCAGGCTTCGGCGTTTCGCGCTGGGATGAGAAAGGGAACTGGCACGGCCTGTACCTGATGGCGTTTAAAGACTCTTTCAATAAGTGGGAACCCATCGGCGGCTACGGTTGGGAGAAAACCTGGCGGCCGCTGACGGACCAGAACTTCCGCCTCGGTCTCGGCTATACCCTCGGGGTGACGGCGCGCGATAACTGGAACTACATCCCGATTCCGGTGATCTTGCCCTTAGCGTCAATAGGTTACGGTCCGGCAACGTTCCAGATGACCTATATTCCCGGTACCTACAATAACGGTAACGTTTACTTCGCCTGGGCTCGCATACAGTTTTAATTCGCTAAGTCTTAGCAATAAATGAGATAAGCGATGCGTCTTGTGGAAAAACAAGGACTAAAGCGTTACCCACTAAAAAAGATAGCGACTTTTATCACTTTTTAGCAAAGTTGCACTGGACAAAAGGTACCACAATTGGTGTACTGATACCCGACACAGCATTAGTGTCGATTTTTCATATAAAGGTAATTTTGATGTCTAAGATTAAAGGTAACGTTAAGTGGTTTAATGAGTCCAAAGGATTCGGTTTCATTACTCCGGAAGATGGCAGCAAAGATGTATTCGTACACTTCTCTGCAATCCAGTCCAACGGTTTCAAAACTCTGGCTGAAGGTCAGCGCGTAGAGTTCGAAATCACTAACGGTGCCAAAGGCCCTTCTGCTGCAAACGTAATCGCTCTGTAAGCAACGCGTCAGTAGAATATAAAAACCCGCTAATCAGCGGGTTTTTTTTTGCCTGTTGATTACGCCTTTAGCGGCTGGCGGCCTGCGAGAAGAGCCAGAAGGCGACAGCCGTCATGGTAAATGAGCCCAGCAAGTTCACCGCGACGTTGAGGAGCGCCCAGCTCACTCGCCCCTGCTGCAGAAGAAACACCACTTCCGCAGAGAAGGTGGAGAAGGTGGTCAACCCGCCGCAGAAACCTGTGGTGATCAGCAGTTTCCACATCGGGTCAATGCCGGTCAGTCTATTAAACCACGCCAGCCCGGCGCCGATCACAAAGGCGCCTAACAGGTTGGCAGTCAGTGTCCCAATCGGGATAGCATGGTGCACAGGATTGAGCTTCATGCCGAGCCACCAGCGCAAAACGCTGCCGGTGCCGCCGCCAATAAAAACGGCGCAAAGAAGTTGAAACACGGTCGTTTCCTGCTATTTGATGTAAGAGAGTGTCAAGTGTAGCGCGCAACGGGCGCAATTGGCTATTCATAACCTGACGGGAGAAAAACATGCGGGTAGCGGCAGGGCAGTTTATCGTCACGCCAGTATGGCGGACGAATGCGCAAACTTGTGTGGCGATGATGCAGCAGGCGGCGCGTGAAGGGGCGGCGCTGCTGGTGCTGCCGGAGGCGTTGCTGGCACGTGATGACAACGACCCGGATCTGTCGGTGAAATCGGCCCAAACGCTGGATGGAGAGTTTTTACAGCTGCTGCTGGCCGAGAGCGCGCGTAACGGCCTGACGACGATCCTGACGCTGCATGTGCCGTCGGGGGAGGGGAGAGCAACCAACACGCTGGTGGTATTGCGTAAAGGGAAGGTTATTGCCCATTATCACAAACTTCATTTATACGACGCCTTCGCAATGCAGGAGTCCCGGCGGGTGGATCCCGGCCGGCAAATCCCGCCGGTGATTGAAGTGGCGGGTTTCCGCGTTGGCCTGATGACCTGTTACGATCTGCGTTTTCCGGAGCTGGCGCTGTCGCTGGCGCTGAACGGGGCGCAGCTGCTGGTGCTGCCCACCGCATGGGTGAAAGGGCCGCAAAAAGAGCATCACTGGGCGACGCTGCTGGCGGCGCGCGCGCTGGACACGACCTGCTACGTCGTGGCGGCAGGCGAATGCGGGACGCGTAACATCGGGCAGAGCCGCATCGTCGATCCGCTGGGGACCACCGTGGCGGGCGCGGGGAGCGAGCCGCAGCTGATCTATGCCGATATTTCCGCAGACTACCTTGCGCGGGTTCGCGAGCGTTTGCCGGTGCTGCAGAACCGACGGTTTGCGTCACCGCAATTATTGTGACGTTTTTTTAAACAAGGCTTGATTCACCTTGTTACAGATTGCTATTGTGTCCGCGCGCCAAATACCCGTATTGTTTATCCCAATAATTCGCTGTGCACGTCAGGACGGACACCCCAGCGCTCACTCCCGGAGGGGAGGCCTCGGGCTGATTCACGCAGCCCACGCACAGGTGGATTACAATATGACGGATAAATGCGTGTATGATGGCGTATTCGCAGCTTGTATAGAGAAGAAGGTTAGCTATGGGTGAGATTAGTATTACCAAACTGCTGGTAGTCGCAGCACTGATTATCTTAGTGTTTGGTACCAAGAAATTACGTACGCTGGGCGGCGACCTGGGGTCGGCTATCAAGGGCTTTAAAAAAGCCATGAACGAAGATGACGATAGCGCGAAGAAAACCACCGCTGAAGACGAAGCACCGGCGCAGAAGCTCTCTCATAAAGAGTAATTCTCCGGCTGCGTCCCCTGGTGGGATGCGGGTGGTACGGCGAAGAGGCCGCGACGTTTGACGTTGCGGCCTTTGTCGTTTTTGTCGACGCCGTGCAGGAAAGATGCAACTAACTGTTACGGGAAGGCGAAGCGAATGAAGCGGAGAGCGCCGCTGCGCCAGGACGTGACGCAGCGGGAGAAGCGGCAGGTTATTTAACTTCCATCCCTTTAGCCTGCAGGTCGGCGTGATAGGAAGAGCGAACGAAGGGGCCGCAGGCGGCGTGGGTGAAGCCCATCGCCATGGCTTCCGCTTTCATCTCTTCAAACTCTTCCGGGCTAACGTAACGCTGCACTGGCAGGTGGTGACGGCTCGGCTGCAGATACTGGCCTAACGTCAGCATGGTGACGCCATGACGGCGCAGGTCGCGCATGACTTCGATGATCTCGTCGTTGGTTTCGCCCAGGCCCACCATCAGGCCGGATTTTGTCGGGATCTCCGGGTGCGCTTCTTTAAAACGCTCCAGCAGCTTCAGCGACCAGTTGTAATCCGCGCCCGGACGCACCTGACGATAGAGGCGCGGTACGTTTTCGAGGTTGTGGTTGAAGACGTCCGGCGGGGTCACCGTCAGAATATCCAGGGCGCGATCCATACGGCCGCGGAAATCCGGGACCAGCGTTTCGATTTTAATCGTCGGGTTTTTCTCGCGAATGGCGCTGATGCAGTCGGCAAAATGCTGTGCGCCGCCATCGCGCAGGTCGTCACGGTCCACCGAAGTGACCACCACGTAGCGCAGCCCCATATCGGCGATAGTTTGCGCCAGCTTCTGTGGCTCGTTCGCATCTGGCGCGATCGGGCGGCCATGCGCCACGTCGCAGAATGGGCAACGGCGGGTACAGATCGCGCCGAGGATCATAAAGGTCGCGGTACCGTGGTTGAAGCACTCTGCAAGGTTCGGGCAGGAGGCCTCTTCGCACACGGAGTGCAGGCCGTTCTTACGCATCGCTGCTTTGATTCCCTGGATACGGGACGAGTCTGCCGGAAGTTTGATTTTCATCCATTCCGGTTTTCTGAGCAGAGCTTCACGCTCAGTTGCCACGTTCTTCACCGGGATAAGGGCCATTTTATCGGCGTCGCGGTACTTAACACCGCGTTCCATCACAATGGGTTTACTCATAGCGTGCGTGTTCCAGTTGCGAGTCACGAAGGAAAGCGAATTAATTCAATGAAATGTTGCAATTATCAACTATTTTTGAATCAAGAGCAGGCAGTATACCATTGAAAAGGGGCAGAAAGCAGCCTGCCTGCCCGGCAAATTGTAAAATAGTTGTTGTTTTATCCTTTTCCCTTCCGTGCGCTACACCTTGAACGTCTGGATCACGGTCTCAATGATCTCTTTCAGCAATGGCTCTTTCCCGCTCTGCTTATTGAAGTGCAGCGCAACATCAATCTGCTCTTCCCTAAGGGAGGGGAAGTCCAGGGTCTGCAGCGGCCAGAGACGGGATACCATGGCGAACAGGCGCTCGGTGGTCAGCCCCAGCATGTCGCTCTCGGCGATCATTGCCGCCTGGGTTAGCAGGTTGAAGGTGCTGAAACCGCAGCGGCGTTCGCCCATCTCCTCCTGCAGCCGACGGTGCAGCGTAGGGTAGCGCTGGCCTTCCGGCAGCAGCAGCGCAAATTCATACTTCGCGAGGGTAGTTTCATCCTGCGGACCGTCCAGCGCGGGATGCCCAGCGCGGCAGTACATCTGCACCCGTTCCTGATACAGCACGTGATGGCTTATCGCCTGGCCGCTGTGCAGATGGGTATCAATCAACAAATCCACCTGGCGCTGGTCGAGCTGCCGCGCGGCGTCGGTGAGGGCGATGTTGTGCAGCAGGATCTGCGGAAAGACCGGCTTCAGCGCGCTGGCCAGGCCAGGCATCAGCAGCGCCCCCATGGCTGGCGTGGTGGCGATAGTGATCACCCGCTGCTGGTGCGGGCTGCCGGTGATATCCAGCGCGCTGAGGAAAGCTTCCATACCGCGACTGATATACTGGTGAAGATGGGTGGCATAGGCGGTGGGCGTTACGCCCTGGCCTTTACGGATAAACAGCGGATCGGGGAACAGCGCCCGCAGTTTGTTTATTGACTGGCTAATGGCCGACGGCGTGATATTGAGTATCTTCGCGGCATTGACGATACCTTTGTGTACATACACGGCTTCGAAGATGGTCAACAGATTGAGGTCAATATTACGCAGGATGCGAAACATCTGACGGTCGTAACGTTCGTCCTGTCGGTCAGGAGATTCTGACGGCGGCGTATTCTCTGGCACGCGATGAGTCCGGTTGGGAATGATAGGCCAAGTATAGCGGCCCACCGCGTTGCCGTGCGTGACAATTGATTGCAAAAATAATGTGTTACTCGTTCAGCACCCCGCCGTCAGCGGGGCGCTGGTCGGCCCTTAACCCTGAGGAAGGTATTCGTGCGGGGGATTGTTCAGCAGCGCCAGCAGATGGGCGACCAGCCGCGGAGCGACTCTCTCCGGAGTGGCTTCCGGCTGCCACTGGCGCATTTGCGTCATCTCCATACCGGCATAGCCGCAGGGGTTGATACGCAGAAACGGCGTCAGATCCATAGCGATATTGAGCGCCAGGCCGTGGAAAGAGCAGCCTTTACGGATGCGCAGCCCCAGAGAGCATATTTTACGATCGCCGACGTAGACGCCAGGGGCGTCGGCGCGTGGGTGCGACTCAATACCGTATTCGGCAAGGGTATTGACGACCGTTTGCTCCAGCAGCGTCACCAGTTCACGCACGCCCAGCTTGCGGCGCTTGAGGTTCAACAGGACGTACATTACCTGCTGTCCCGGGCCGTGATAGGTTACCTGCCCGCCGCGATCGCTCTGGATCACCGGAATATCACCGGGCACCAGCAGGTGTTCCGCTTTGCCGGCCTGACCCTGGGTGAAGACCGGGTGATGTTCCACCAGCCAGATCTCATCGAGGGTATCTTCATCACGGGCGTCGGTAAATTCATGCATCGCCTGCGAGACGGGTTCGTAAGGTTGCAGGCCAAGCTGCCGGATTAGAATTTT
Organism: Klebsiella sp. GG_Kp146; assembly: GCF_040061975.1. Taxonomy (NCBI): domain Bacteria; kingdom Pseudomonadati; phylum Pseudomonadota; class Gammaproteobacteria; order Enterobacterales; family Enterobacteriaceae; genus Klebsiella; species Klebsiella sp. GG_Kp146. The sequence goes on along the minus strand of NZ_JBEAHA010000015.1, from coordinate 28,927 downwards.
ATTGTGCTGCAAAACAATATCTCCGCCGGGAAGAGAGAATTCAGGTCGGGGAGTATATCACAGCCGTGCGGGAGGGAATGAGAAGACCCGGCACAGCGGCCGGGTCAGGGAAAAGGTTACAGCACCATCCGAACGATATCGATATTGCCTAACTCTTCGTACAGCGTTTCCACTTGTTCAATGTGGGTGGCGTTGATGGTGATGGAGACCGAGTGGTAGTTACCTTTGCTGCTCGGTTTTACTGACGGCGAGTAATCACCAGGCGCATGGCGCTGTACCACTTCCACCACCTGATCAACCAGCTCAGGCAACGCCTGCCCCATTACTTTGTAAGTAAATGGCGTAGGGAATTCAAGCAGTTCGTTAAGTTTGGTTTTCATGTCAGCTCCGGTGTTACGACAAAATAATAACTCCCACCAAGGGCGGGAGTTATCAGGTTACTTGGATGAATAGTATATGGGGATGGAAATCACACTTTCAAGTGTTCGATTTTTAACCAAACCAGTGGTGGAACATTAATTTAATGTAATCAATAATTTTACCGAAGAAATTACCTTCCGGAATTTCCTGCAGCACCACCAGCGGGCGCTGGTCAATGGTTTTACCATCCAGCTGGAAGTTAATGGTGCCGACGACCTGGTTTTTCTGCAGCGGGGCGTGCAGCTCAGTGTTATTCAGCACGTAGCTGGCTTTCAGATCTTTCATCCGGCCGCGCGGGATGGTCAGGTAGACGTCTTTATCCACCCCCAGCGAAGCGCGATCGCTGTCGCCGAACCAGGCCGGTTCGGATGCAAACTCTTTGCCGGCTTTAATTGGGTTGACGGTTTCGAAGAAGCGGAAGCCCCAGGTCAGCAGTTTTTTGCTTTCCGACTCACGCCCTTTGAACGTCCGGCCGCCCATTACCGCCGAGATCAGACGCATCTGCCCTTCGGTGGCGGAAGCGACGAGGTTGTAGCCCGCTTTGTCGGTGTGGCCGGTTTTGATGCCGTCGACGTTCAGGCTGTTATCCCACAGCAGGCCATTACGGTTCAGCTGGCGGATGCCGTTGAAAGTGAACTCTTTCTCACGATAGATGGAGTACTCGTTCGGCACGTCGCGGATCAGCGCCTGGCCAATCAGCGCCATGTCGCGCGCCGAGCTGAACTGGCCGTCAGCATCGAGGCCGTGAACAGTCTGGAAATGGGTGTTTTTCAGGCCGAGGGCGTTGACGTAGTTGTTCATCAGGCTGACGAAGGCGTCCTGGCTGCCGGCGACATAGTCGGCCATCGCCACGCAGGCATCGTTACCGGACTGCAGGTTGATACCGCGGATCAGCTGGGAAACCGGCACCTGCATCCCCGGCTTGAGGAACATCAGGGAAGAGCCTTTGAATACCGGGTTGCCGGTGGCCCAGGCGTCGTTGCCGACGGTGACCAGATCGGACTCTTTGAATTTACCCGCTTTCATCGCCTGACCGATAACATAGCTGGTCATCATTTTGGTCAGACTGGCCGGGTCGCGGCGGGAGTCGGCGTTGTTTTCAGCCAGCACCTTGCCAGAGTTGTAATCGATAAGGATCCAGGATTCGGCGTCAATCTGCGGGGCGCCTGGGATCATCGTTTTGATATTCAGGTCATCGGCGCGGGCAGCGGAGGAGAGCGCTGCAACGGAGAGCGCCGTGATGAGTAAACGAGCGGTGAAAGAGGTCTTCATGGTCAGAACAACGGCATCCGTGATGGAGTTAAAAAAAGTGCCTTACTATAGCAAATGCTCTGCGGGCCAGCATCCGACATTGCGCATGAGTTTGTTAATGACTTTTACATGCGCAAGGTGAACGGCCTGCCCGCGGCCTTTAGTTGGCGCGAGTAATAAAGGACTGCAGCTGCGCTTCGCTTTGCAGGCGCTGCTGAACGGCGCTGGCCTGCGCCTTGTCGGCAAACGGCCCCAGCTGAATACGCCACACCGCGCCGTTTTGCATGACCCGGCCCGGCACAGAGAACTGCTGGCTCAGACGCTGCTGATACTGCTGCGCCCGCGCCTGGTCGCTCACTGCGCCCACCTGCACGACAAAGCTACCGCTGGCGCTGGAGGTGGCGGAAGACGAAGCGGCAACGGCGCCGGCGGCTGCGGCGGTGGCCGCTGCGGGCGCGACGCTACCCTGGATGGAGCCGGGCGCGGTCACCGGCGCTGCTGGCGTGGCGCCGGCGGCAGGTGCCGTCGCGGCGGCGGCCGCGGGTTCGCTGCTCTCCAGCACGCCGCTGTTCAGCGGCGTCGGGGCGCCGAGGAAACCGCCGCTGTTCACCGGTGCGCCAACGCTGTCTTCCGGCTTCAGCGTGCTGTTGCTGATCGGGCGAATGTCTGTGGGCGCGGGCTGGCTCATGCCAGCGGCGTCACCGCCGTCCAGATTCGGACGGGCGGGCAGGGCGTAAGTCTGTTTGGCGACGGTGGTACAAGCCATTCCCGGGCCGGAAAGCGAACCGTCAGGCGCGACGATGATCGGGTCGATACGCACTTTGGTGTTATTCGAGGTGTTCAGGCGGTCGGCGGACGCGCGGGAGAGCGAGATAACCCGATCGTTGCCGTAGGGACCGCGATCGTTAATCCGCACGACGATCATGCGCCCGTTGGCGAGGTTGGTGATCCGCGCATAGCTCGGGATCGGCAGCGTCGGGTGCGCCGCGGTCAACTGCGTCGGGTCGAAGGTTTCACCGCTGGCGGTCAGGTTGCTGTTGGGTTCTGCGTCATAGATCGCCGCGAAACCGGCTTGAGTAAAGTTTGCCGGATCCTGGACGATGTTGTAGCGCTTACCATCGCGCTCATAATCCTGATTCGCCGTCGCGTTCGGCGTTTCATACTGCGGATCGGCGCCGCTGATCTCAACCGTCGGGCCATTACAGACGGCCGGCTGTGGAGTACTGACCGTCTTTTGTTGCACGTCATCACTCGAACATGCCGCCAGCAGCCCCGCTGCTATGCAGATCCCCAGCCATTGCTTACGCATTGCGAACCCCTTTAAACGCTTTTCGACAACATTTTTCTGTGGGTATGGATCGACATCACGATACCAAACCCGGCCATCAATACGATCAGGGCGGAGCCCCCGTAGCTCACCAGCGGCAACGGTACGCCCACCACCGGTAAAATACCACTCACCATACCAATATTTACGAAGACATAAACGAATAAAATCAACATTAAACCACCGGCCATGACCCGGCCAAAGGTGGTTTGCGCCTGGGCGGCGATCCACAGTCCGCGCATGATCAGCAGAATATAGAGCGCCAGCAGGATCAGTACGCCAATCAGGCCCAGCTCTTCGGCGAGAACGGCGAAGATAAAGTCGGTATGGCGTTCCGGCAGAAACTCCAGCTGCGACTGGGTGCCGTGCAGCCAGCCTTTGCCGCGCAGACCGCCGGAGCCAATGGCAATTTTAGACTGAATAATGTGATATCCCGCGCCCAGCGGGTCGGTTTCCGGATCGAGCAGCATCATCACGCGCTGGCGCTGATAGTCGTGCATCAGGAAGAACCACAAAATCGGGATAAAGGCGGCGACCAGCACCACCGCGATGCCGATCAGGCGCCAGCTGAGGCCGGAGAGGAACAGCACAAACAGACCGGAGAGGGCGATCAGAATCGAGGTCCCGAGGTCAGGCTGCGCCGCCACCAGCAGCGTCGGCAGGAAGATCAGCACCAGGGCAATACCGGTATTCTTCAGCGAAGGCGGGCAGACGTCGCGGTTAATAAAGCGCGCCACCATCAGCGGCACGGCGATTTTTGCAATCTCCGACGGCTGAAAGCGGACGATACCGAGATCCAGCCAGCGCTGCGCCCCTTTGGAGATGGCGCCGAAGGCGTCGACGGCCACCAGCAGAATAATACAGAAAATATAGAGGTAGGGCGCCCAGCCCTCATAGACCCGCGGCGGGATCTGCGCCATGACGATCATGATCACCACGCCCATGGCGATCTGGCCGATTTTACGCTCCATCATGCCGACGTCCTGACCGCTGGCGCTCCAGATAACCAGCGCGCTGTAGGTCAGCAGCGCCAGCAGGATCAGCACCATAGTGGGATCGAGATGGATCTTATCCCACAGCGATTTTTTGTTCGGATTATCCGTCATTATTGATCCTCCCCTGCGGTTACCGCCGGGTTTTCGCTTGGCAGCGTGGTGTTGTTATCGCCCAGCATGATGTGATCGAGGATTTGGCGCATAATCGTACCGACCGCCGGGCCGGCACCGCCGTTTTCCAGGATCATCGCCACGGCAACCTGCGGGTTGTTATAAGGCGCAAACGCCGTCATCAGTTTATGGTCACGCAGACGCTCAGAGATTCGGTGCGCGTTATAGGTTTCGTTGGCCTTCAGGCCGAACACTTGGGCGGTACCGGACTTGGCCGCGATTTTATACGGCGCGCTGGCGAAATATTTGTGCGCGGTGCCGTTGCCGCGGTTGGCCACGCCGAACATGCCGTCTTTGGCGATTTCCCAGTAGCCGGAATGGATGTCGCCTACCGGCGGCTCATGAGGCTGGACCCACGGAACGGGCTTGCCGTCTTCCACGGTGCTTTGCAGCAGGTGCGGTACTTTCACCACCCCGTCGTTAATCAGGATCATCAGCGCTTTGTTCATCTGGATCGGCGTGGCGGTCCAGTAACCCTGGCCGATGCCCACCGGAATGGTGTCCCCCTGGTACCAGGGTTTTTTAAAGCGTTTGAGCTTCCATTCGCGGGTCGGCATGTTGCCCGAGCGCTCTTCGGCGAGGTCGATACCGGTATAGTGGCCGTAGCCGAACTTGCTCATCCACTCCGAGAGGCGATCGATGCCCATGTCATAGGCGACCTGATAGAAATAGGTATCCGCGGACTCCTCCAGCGCTTTGGTGACGTTCAGGTGGCCGTGGCCCCATTTTTTCCAGTCACGATAGCGTTTTTCCGAGCCGGGCAGCTGCCACCAGCCCGGGTCGAACAGGCTGGTATTGCGCGTGATCACCCCGGCGCTCAGCGCCGAGACGGCGACGTACGGTTTGACCGTCGATGCCGGCGGATAGACCCCTTGCGTCGCACGGTTGACCAGCGGCGTGTTGGGATCGTTGAGCAGGCCGGAGTAATCTTTGCTGGAGATGCCGTCGACGAACAGGTTCGGGTCGTAGCTCGGCGTCGAAACCAGCGCCAGAATGGCGCCGGTACGCGGGTCGGTGACCACCACCGCGGCGCGGCTGCCGGCCAGCAGCGTTTCGATATACTGCTGTAGCTTGAGGTCGAGGGTGAGATAGATGTCGCGTCCGGCCTGCGGAGGCACCTCTTTGAGCTGACGAATAACGCGGCCGCGGTTGTTCACTTCAACCTCTTCGTAGCCGGTCTGACCGTGCAGGACGTCCTCGTAATAACGCTCAATACCCAGCTTACCGATGTCATGGGTCGAGGCGTAGTTGGCCAGTTTGCCCTCTTTATCGAGGCGGTCGACGTCTTTATCGTTAATTTTCGACACGTAGCCGATGACGTGCGTCAGCGCCGAGTTATAGGGGTAGTAACGGCGCTTGTAGCCTTTGACTTCCACGCCGGGAAAGCGGTACTGGTTGACGGCAAAGCGGGCCACCTGCACTTCGCTGAGGTTGACCTTGACCGGAATCGAGGTAAAGCGATGGGAGCGGGCGCGCTCCTTTTTGAAACCGGCGATATCATCGTCGGTTAAATCGACGACGTCGCGTAGCGCATCCAGCGTCTGCTGCACGTTATCGACTTTCTCCGGCATCATCTCCAGCTGATAAATGGTGCGGTTAAGCGCCAGCGGGGTACCGTTGCGATCGTAAATAATGCCGCGGCTCGGCGGGATCGGGACCAGCTTGATGCGGTTTTCGTTCGAGCGCGTCTGATAGTCGTCGAAGCGAACGATTTGCACATTGTACAGGTTGGCGATCAGAACGCCGGTAAGCAGCAAAATCCCCAAAAAAGCGACCAGCGCCCGGCGCACGAACAGCGAGGATTCAGCCGTATAGTCGCGGAAAGAATTCTGTAATTTCATTCGCTGCTCAGTCTACCCTGATCATCATTACTCACGGTGGTACGGATGGTTGGTGGTAATGCTCCACGCCCGATACAGGCTCTCGGCCACCAGTACGCGCACCAGCGGGTGAGGTAAGGTGAGGGTGGAGAGCGACCAACTCTGTTCCGCCGCTGCTTTACAGGCTGGAGAGAGGCCTTCCGGGCCGCCGACCAGCAAACTGACGTCGCGCCCGTCCTGTTTCCAGCGTTCCAGTTCGCGCGCCAGCTGCGGCGTATCCCATGGTTTACCCGGAATATCCAGGGTCACGATGCGGTTTTTACCGGCAGCGGCTAACATCATCTCGCCCTCTTTTTCGAGGATGCGCTTGATATCAGCGTTCTTGCCGCGCTTACCGGCGGGGATCTCCACCAGTTCGAACGGCATATCTTTGGGAAAACGGCGCAGATACTCGCTAAAGCCGGTCTGTACCCAGTCCGGCATTTTGGTGCCAACGGCCACCAGCTGCAACTTCACGCATTAACTCCAGAGTTTTTCCAGCTCGTACAGACGACGGCTCTCTTCCTGCATGACGTGAACCATCACGTCGCCGAGGTCGACGACGATCCAGTCGGCGGCGGCTTCCCCTTCAACGCCCAGCGGCAGCAAGCCGGCGGCGCGGGATTCCTGGACCACGTGGTCGGCGATGGACATCACATGACGCGTGGAGGTGCCGGTGCAGATAATCATGCAATCGGTGATGCTGGATTTGCCATGTACATCAATGGCAACGATGTCCTGACCTTTCAGGTCATCAATTTTGTCGATAACAAAATCCTGGAGTGCTTTACCCTGCAAGTGTTCCCCCTGGGTGCGTGAAGATTGATAATCATAAAGAGCCTGACAGTATACCTGAACTAATGAAAAAGTCGGGTGAAATGTCTGTCGGCAGGCGTTCGCGGCGGAGTATCATCCCATCCCTCGCCGAGGATTGCATCGCCATTTTTGTAAAACAATTTCTGCAAACCTGCTTTGGCGGATGCTGCCTGGCAGCGGAGAATAGCAGCCTGCTCTGGCCTGTCAATGGTTCGGCGGGAATTCTTCTTGCGGCTGCCAGACGGCCTGGCTATTTAATACCCGCAGGGTGGTGAAATCGTCGCGAATGTCGAGGAGACTCCAGGCGCCATGGGCTATCGGAAAGTGCCACATCGCCGCGGCGGGCATCTGCAACAGCAGGGCGATCAGCAGGCTCAGGACGCCCTGATGGCCGACGATCAGCAGGTGGTCAAGATGGCGGCAGTCGGTCAGCGTGGGGGTAAACTCGCTGACGCGGCGGGCAAAACGCTGAAAGCTTTCGCCGTTGGTCGGGGCCGCGTGCTGCCAGTCAGCGCACCATGCGGCATAGTTTTCCGCATCTTCTCGCTGGAGGTCGCGATGATGGCGCATCTCCCAGTCGCCGAAAAACATCTCATTGAGCGCGGCATGGCATTCGCGCGGGATAGCGCGATCGCCAAGCAGCAGATCGGCCGTTGTCCCGGTCCGCGCCAGCTCGCTGCAGAAGACTTTATCGAAAGGCACCGCGCGCAGTCGTTCACCGAGCGCTCGCGCCTGAGCGACGCCGCGCGGCGTCAGAGGCGTGGGGGCGTGGCCGCTATATAACCCGGCAACGTTGGCTTCGGTTTCGCCATGGCGTACTAACCACAATTTCATGAACAGGCTCTGACAGGCGATGGAGAGGTGGCGTTACGATAGCGCTTTTTTCGCGCCAGGCCCAGCCCGGGGTCAGCAATAGAGACCCTGCTCGCGGATGTAGTCCAGCACCGCGGCCGGCAGCATCTCGGCGCAGGACTCGCCGCGCTCAAGGCGCTGGCGAATGATCGTCGCCGAAATATCGAACCACGGGGTCTCAGCCAGGTAGATCACGCCGGAAGGGCGGTGATGCAAAGACTCCACGTCGTGGGTTAAATGGCGATCCAGCCAGCGCTGATCGGCCTCATGGGCCATGGTCAGCGGGTAACCCGGCCGGCGGCAGACAATCAGGTGGACATTGTCGAGGATGGTTTCATAGTTATGCCAGGTGGGAAAGGTGAGCAGCGAATCCTGGCCAATGATAAACGCCAGCGGCTTGTGCGGCCCCTGCTCCTGGCGCCACTCCTGCAGCGTTTGCGCCGTCCAGGAGGGGGTATCGCGCCGCAGTTCGCGTTCATCAAGCGTGAACAGCGGCTTATCGGCAATCGCCAGCTTCAGCATGTGCACGCGCTGGGCGCTGGTGGCTTCCGGCTGGGGACGATGCGGCGGGACGTTATTAGGCATGATGATGACCTTGCTCAGGCCAATCTGATTCGCCAGGATCTCGACCGGCTTGAGGTGACCATAATGCACCGGATCGAAGGTGCCGCCATAGATTGCCTGTAAGTGAGTCATATCAACCATCAATAAAAACGTCCGCCAGGGCTTTGTGGCAGAGCAACAACGAAAGACTTTCCAGTTCGGGCCAGACGTCGTACCCGTAATCCTGTTTAAAGGTCAGTTCCGCGCGGGTCAGAAGGGTCACCGCCTGGCGCAGCTGTTCGCCGCTGAGTCGGGCGAGGGCGTCGCTGAGCAGCTGACGGCGGTTTTGCCAGACCCGATGTTTATCAAACAGCGAACGCAGCGGCGTCTGTGCCGACTGGCGCTTGAGGGTGACCAGCAGCAGCAGCTCCCGCTGTAGCGTACGCAGCAGGATCGCCGGCTCGCAGCCTTCAAGACGGAGCTGCTGCAGAACGTGCAGCACGCGCTTACTTTTGCCTGCCAGCAGGGCATCGACCCAATGGTAAGGGGTAAAGTGCGCGGCATCGTTCACCGCCTGCTCAACGCGGGGCAGGGTCAGCTTACCGTCCGGCCAGAGCAGCGCCAGACGCTCCAGCGCCTGCGCCAGCGCCAGCAGATTGCCTTCGTAACAGTAGCACAGCAGCTGGCTGGCCGCGTCGTCGAGCTGCAGCTGATGCTGTTTGGCCCGCGCGGCCAGCCAGCGCGGCAGCTGCGCGTATTCCGGCGTCTGGCAGCTGACCTGGACGGCGCGCTGAGCCAGCGCGGTGAGCCACGCGGCATTCTCCTGGGCTTTGGTCAACTTACTGCCGCGAACGATCAGCAGCAGGTCGTCGTGCAGCAGACCGACCAGCGTCGCCAGCTGTTCGTTGATCGCCGCGTTGGGGCCGTTTTCCGGCAGGATCAACAGCAGGGTTTGCCGGCTGGCAAACAGGCTCATCGCCTGGCTTAAGGCGAAAAGCGCCTGCCAGTCGGTGCTGTTATCGATAGTGAAGGTGTGGTGTTCGGTAAAGCCCTGCGCGGCAGCGGCTTCGCGAATAGCGTCCTGGCTTTCCTGCAACAGCAGAGGATCGTTGCCAAGCAGCAGATAGGCCGCGCGCAGCCCTTCAGTGAGCTGCGCGCGGAGCTGTTCCGGGTACAACCGAATCATCATTGACCCAGCGTGGTGGAGACGCGGTTACCCGAGGACGCCGGCGCGGTGCTGCCCGCGACCGGTTTTTCTTCCTGCTGGGTGGCTTCAACATCCGCAACCTGAACGCTTGGCAGTTTACGAATCAGCTGTTCCGCCGCTTTATCGTACATTTCCTGGATAATCATATCCTGCTCGGCGTCTTTGGCTAGCGCCGCCTGCGGGTTATCAAAGAACGAACGATAGACCTTGGTGGTTATCGGATAGATATCGTGACCCGGGATCAGGACGCTGGCATGAACGGTCATGACCATCTGATATTCCGCCGTACGACCGTCCTGGAACACCGATGCCGTATCTTTCTGAATCGACGATCCATCGAGGCGCAGAGAAGGGACATCTTTACGCAGCGTGCTGGCGTCGATCAGTTCCACGCCGTTAAGACGCAGCTGATTACGCACCGCGCGGCTTAACGGCCCGTTCGGATCGCTCGACTGGAAGATCATGGTTTTCATGGTGGTGGGCACCTTGGTAGTGCTACGCAGATGCCAGCCACAGCCGGCGGTGGCAAGCACCGCCAGAGATAACAACATTGTTACCAGATATCGCACGCTTCCTCCCGCGCTTAGCCAACGACCAGATTGAGCAGTTTACCCGGAACGTAAATCACTTTACGCACGGTTTTGCCGTCGAGATACTTCGCCACCAGATGCTCCTGGCCGGCGCGCTCGCGGACCTGCTCTTCAGTTGCGTCTACCGCAACGGTAATTTTACCACGAACTTTGCCGTTGACCTGGACGACGACGAGGGTGCTGTCTTCCACCATCGCGCTTTCATCTGCCACCGGCCACGGCGCGTTGTCGATATCGCCTTCACCGTTCAGCTCACGCCACAGGGTGAAGCTGGCGTGCGGGGTGAACGGGTTGAGCATACGCACGACCGCCAGCAGGGCTTCCTGCATCAGAGCGCGATCCTGCTCATCTTCCTGCGGCGCTTTCGCCAGCTTGTTCATCAGCTCCATGATCGCCGCGATGGCGGTGTTGAAGGTCTGACGACGACCGATGTCATCGGTCACTTTGGCGATGGTTTTGTGGATATCGCGACGCAGCGCTTTCTGATCTTCACTCAGCGCCGCCACGTTCAGGGCCGCAACGTCCCCTTTGGTGGTGTGTTCGTAGACCAGCTTCCAGACGCGTTTCAGGAAGCGGTTCGCCCCTTCGACGCCAGATTCCTGCCACTCGAGGGTCATATCCGCCGGGGAGGCGAACATCATGAACAGACGCACGGTATCCGCGCCGTAGCGCTCAACCATGACCTGCGGGTCGATGCCGTTGTTTTTCGACTTGGACATCTTGCTCATGCCGGTGTACACCAGCTCGTGGCCCGCCGCGTCTTTCGCTTTCACTATACGGCCTTTTTCGTCACGTTCGACGATGGCGTCAACCGGGGAGACCCAGTTACGTTCGCCGTTTTCGCCTACGTAGTAGAAAGCGTCAGCCAGCACCATGCCCTGGCACAGCAGCTGTTTCGCCGGCTCATCGGAGTTGACCATGCCCGCGTCGCGCATCAGTTTGTGGAAGAAGCGGAAGTAGAGCAGGTGCATGATCGCGTGTTCGATACCGCCGATGTAGATATCGACCGGCAGCCAGTAGTTGGCCGCTTGCGAATCCAGCATCCCTTCCTGATACTGCGGGCAGGTGTAGCGCGCATAGTACCAGGAGGATTCCATAAAGGTGTCAAAGGTGTCGGTTTCGCGCAGCGCCGGCTGGCCGTTAACCGTGGTCTTGGCCCATTCAGGATCGGCTTTGATCGGGCTGGTGATGCCGTCCATGACCACGTCTTCCGGCAGGATCACCGGCAGTTGATCTTCCGGGGTCGGCAGCACGGTGCCGTCTTCCAGGGTGACCATCGGGATCGGCGCGCCCCAGTAGCGCTGACGGGAGACGCCCCAGTCGCGCAGGCGGTAGTTAATTTTACGCTCGCCGACGCCCATGGCTGCCAGTTTGTCGGCAATGGCGTTGAAGCCCGCTTCATAATCGAGGCCGCTGAACTCGCCGGAGTTAAACAGGACGCCTTTCTCGGTCAGCGCCTGCTCCGAGAGATCTGGCTCAGAACCGTCGGAGGCGAGGATCACCGGCTTGATGTTCAGCCCGTATTTGCTGGCGAACTCGTAGTCGCGCTGGTCGTGACCCGGAACGGCCATCACCGCGCCGGTGCCGTACTCCATCAGCACGAAGTTAGCCGCCCATACCGGAATTTCTTCGCCGGTCAGCGGGTGGATAGCTTTAAAGCCGGTATCGACGCCTTTTTTCTCCATCGTCGCCATGTCGGCTTCCGCCACTTTGGTGTTGCGGCATTCGTCGATAAAGGTGGCCAGTGCCGGATTGTTGGCCGCAGCCTGCTGCGCCAGCGGGTGACCCGCAGCGACCGCCAGGTAGGTACAGCCCATAAAGGTGTCCGGGCGAGTGGTGTAGACGGTCAGCTTGTCGGCGTAATGGTTAACGTCAAAGGAGATTTCCACCCCTTCAGAACGGCCGATCCAGTTGCGCTGCATGGTCTTCACGGTGTCCGGCCAGTGGTCCAGCTTATCCAGATCGTTCAACAGCTCATCGGCGTAGGCGGTGATTTTAATAAACCACTGCGGGATCTCTTTACGCTCGACTTTGGTGTCGCAGCGCCAGCAGCAGCCGTCGATAACCTGCTCGTTGGCCAGTACGGTCTGGTCGTTCGGGCACCAGTTCACCGCGGAGGTTTTTTTGTACACCAGGCCTTTTTTGTACAGCTCGGTGAAGAACTTCTGCTCCCAGCGGTAGTATTCCGGAGTGCAGGTCGCCAGCTCGCGGCTCCAGTCATAGCCGAAGCCCAGCATTTTGAGCTGGTTTTTCATGTAGGCGATGTTGTCGTAGGTCCACGGCGCTGGCGCGGTGTTGTTTTTTACCGCCGCGCCTTCCGCAGGCAGACCGAACGCATCCCAGCCAATTGGCTGCAGGACGTTTTTACCCAGCATACGCTGATAGCGGGCAATCACGTCGCCGATGGTGTAGTTACGCACGTGACCCATGTGTAGTCGACCAGAAGGATAAGGAAGCATCGACAGGCAGTAATACTTCTCTTTGCTCTCGTCTTCAGTTACTTCAAATGTACGATTTTCGTCCCAGTGAAGCTGGACTTTCGATTCTATCTCTTCCGGGCGGTATTGCTCTTGCATGGCAGCCAGTGGTCCTGTTTTCAATACAGCTACAAAATGTAGCCAATGGATGTGTTATTTCAGATCGGCATAGCATAGCCCAAACGCCAACGTCAAAACAGCTTTTCGCACATCAACATCGGCAAAAGCTGGGCAGATTATTTCGCAAGTCTGTGGCTTGTCAGACACAGCGGGAGAGGAATAAGGTCTATTATCAGAAGACGTTAACCACACCGGAGGCGAAATGATGAACAAGGTTGCTCAATATTACCGTGAACTGGTCTCCTCGCTCAGCGAACGGCTCCGCCATGGAGAGCGCGATATTGACGCGCTGGTGACGCAGGCACGCGATAAAATTGTCCGCGCCGGCGATCTGACGCAGAGCGAGATTGAGTCGGTGATAGCCGCGGTCAAGCGCGATCTTGAGGAGTTTGCCCGCAGCTACGAAGAGAGTCATGAAGACGAGAGCGACAGCGTGTTTATGCGGGTGATCAAAGAGAGCCTGTGGCAGGAGCTGGCCGATATCACTGACAAAACCCAGCTTGAGTGGCGGGAGGTTTTTCAGGATCTGAATCACCACGGCGTATACCACAGCGGCGAAGTGGTCGGTTTAGGTAACCTGGTGTGTGAGAAGTGTCACTATCACCTGGCGGTGTATACCCCGGATGTGCTACCGCGCTGTCCGAAGTGCGGCCACGATCAGTTCCAGCGTCGCCCGTTTGAGCCCTGATCGATCGGGCCCGGTGCTGAATGATTGCGCCGGGCCGGTGTAAAAATAATTAATGATAAATTTATTGGACAATATAAGTTATATATTGGCTTGCATTTTAAAAATATGTTGTTCGTCCTTTTTATCTCTTCTGGCTTGATACTTATTCTTTTTTCACTAAGTTACGACTTATCCTGAAGCATGACATGCAGCACATCGCAGGTATCATGGCATATTCTCTTGGCAAAATTAATTTGCAATAAGATGCTGGCGATCGCTTGCTAAAGGTGGGTGGGCTCCGCCTGATGCAAGGCGTTGTCAGTAGTGGTTAATCATTGGCGATGCGCTGTCACCAGCGCATCGCTTATTTTTAGCGAATAGTATTTATTTCAGCATATTTATACTGCTGTTTCCCGCCCATGTCAGAGGCGTAGTTATGATAAGAGTTGAGGACCAGTTTGTTAGCGGAAATAGAACCTTTACCGCAGGTTTCCAGGTTCAAAAAGCCGCAGCGGTAGCCGCCATTTTTGACATTCCTGGTAGTCATTGTCAAGGTGCCATTAGCTTTAATTTGGTAGCGGTTAGTGATGTCTGCACTATTTCGTGTATACAGCGTCATATCATTGTTCGCATAAAGCAGACCATCATTAAGAATACCGTTGTTTGCGCTGATGCTGGTATTGTTCCCATCTATTGTGGCCCTGTTGCGTAGGTAGTTACTCTCGATATTCAGCGAACCACCGTAAATATAATAAGCGTTGTATATGACATCACTTTTAATCGTAAGCGAATTACTGCCAACAAGGTTACCTTCCTGCTCCAATTTTCCGTTAGTGGTAATCGTTACGTCATTGCCGGAAATTCGCCCTGAGTTATATATTTTCCCCGTATTGATTTTGTCATCCTTTACAGATTTCACGTTGAGGTTGGAGTAGCCCAAAATATTTCCGGTAACGTTGAGGCTATCGCCGCTGAAGGAAATGTTCGTGGCATTGCCCCGGATTGAACCTCCGTTATCGATATTTTTGGCGGACACATCTAACTGGCCTTCGGAGCCGATATATGAGCCATAGCGGGTGGTGATATTGCCTGTGCTGGCCACGGATAATGCTTCAGTTCCGCTAATGTTGCCTGTATTAACAAGGTTACCCGTCGAGCCAATAGCTAGCGTCTGGCTGCTGGCAATAGTGCCTTCATTGGTCAACGCGCCCATGCTATTTAGCTGTGTAGCGTAGGCTTTGCTATTGATCGAACCCGTATTTTTCATGTCGCCGACTGATATCATAGACGCCATAATGCCGTTCCCGTTGATAGCCCCTTCATTAACCAGAGAACCAAAGCTGGTCATGGCGAGCGCGGTATTTGTCGTAATGGTACCTTTATTTCGCACGCCAAGACCTAAAGTATTACCCACCATACTAATACTATTGGCCTTAATTCCGCCCAGTTTACTGATATCAATGCTGTATTCCGGTGTAAGCATCTGCTTAACCGTCGCCGTTTTCCCCAGGGAAGCTATTTTCCCGGTGTTGTTGTCAAACGTGAAGTTACCCGCGCCTAATGTAGCATTGGCGGCGGCCACGGTGCCGTTAATCGCAATGGCATCCGCAAGCAGGGCGGCATAGTTAGTTGAGGCATTCATACCTTTATCACCGATGGTGATTTTCCCTTGCGTGACCGTGTAGCTCTCAATTGCGCCGGTATCGCTCAGGTTGACCTGACCCGTGGTGAGTACCGCTTTGTTGGTGTTGATAAAGCTGCACCCGGAGCAGGTGATGCCGTTGGGGTTAGCGATAACGACATCGGCTTTTTGCCCGTTGACTTCGATAAAGCCCTGCAGGTTACTCATTTTATTCGAGGTCACTTCATTTAAAATCACGGAAGCGCTGCCGTTGGTGAGGTTGTTATTTTTTGCGATGTTACCGTGAGTGCTATGGTTCACGTCGCTGGCGCTGTTGTTTAAAATAGTGCCGTTAGGACCGACGTTGAATTCGCGATATAAGTTATGCGAGACGCCTGCGGCATTAGGCGCTTCGATATCAATAACATTTACCCCTGACCTATGCGTATAGCTTGACGGATCGGCATAAACAACGGATGAACTTAGCGCTGCAGCCAGCGCAACATATGAAACCTTAAATTTAAACATGTAATTTATTCCTTTAAATATGAAAAAATGAATCAGTAAATTGCAGTAATGTGCTGATGAAAACTAATACCTCCACTGTAATGAAAAACCCATATTCATGGCATCGCTATGAAAGTCATCAGGTTTACTGACAGGCGTGCCGATAAAAAAGTCATATTGCGTAGACGCTATTTCTCCGCGAATACCGCCGACCGCGCCTGAAAGGCTTTTTCCCTGCCGGGCGCGCTCGGTACCAATGATCCTGCCGAAGTCAAAGCCAAGATATACCTGCCGGTCGGGGGTGGGAATATTCCAGCTAAAATCATTGCGCCAGTACCAGCCCTGATTGGCCGAAAGCGTATTTTCACCGTCAAAGCCGCGAACCGTCCAGCGATTGCCGATATTAAACTGGTTGTCCGAAGATAATATATCCGGGCTGAACTGGGCATGGAAACGCGGCATCCAGTTAAACTTATCGCCGGTTGCGGCAAACTGCACCAAGGCCTGTATATCGGCGTGAACAATGCGCGATTGATGGCTATATAAACCGCCTTTTTCCTCGGGGGTGGGGACGGAGCTCAGCCACGGCAGGCTGCGCTGAACGCCAAGGCTGGCGTCGATAATTTTCCTGTTGAAATAGTGCTGATGGCGCACGGTAAATTCCCAGACCGGATTTTGTTTACGCATCACATACAGCTCATCGCCGCCAAAGAAATAGTGCGAACTGCTCTTCGCTATGCGCAGATCGGCGGTCGTTTTTTGTTGTCGGGTATGCGAAAGCAGGCGGCTAACGGTCGCGCTGTAATAACGGTTTTTACTTTTATAGTCGATGCTTGACCATCTTCCTTTAAACTGCTGGCGGTACTGGCTGTAGGAGCCGTACAGGCTCAATGACCAATAACCAAAAGGCACGGAGTAGTAAAGGTTGCCGTTATGGTTGCCATCGTTGTGCTGGTTGAATTCAACGTCGCCGCCTGCCGAGATGGAAAGAATATCGTTCAATGAGGATAAATCGTAAAGGTATAGCGCGCCGCCGCCCTGATAGCGACCGCTGGCGCGGCTGCCTGCGTCATCAAGCCAGGCGCCAACCTGCCACTGTTTATCCATTACCCGGGCGATTTCAATATCACTTTCGCCAATATGTTCCCCGGGCCGCAGCTTCATATGGGCGCTGGCGCCAGGCAGGCGCTGCAGGTTAGCCATCCCTTGTTCAAGATCGCTGAGGCGCAGGATTTTACCGGTATGGGTGGGCATGGAGGTCCACAGGTTCGTCACGGCACTATTCGGCGCAAAATCAATATGCCCCGTTTTGCCATAAGTCAGCGTTATTTTGAGAATGCCCCCTTCTAGTGACTGAGAAGGGATATCGATCAGGGAAGTAATATACCCTTGCGTTATCAGTTCATTTTGTAGGGCGGTCGTCAGCAGGCGAATCCCTTCTATTCCGAGGCAATGGCCGGGCGCCTGGGCAGCGATCTTCCTGAGGAGGGCGGTGGTTTTTGCATTGTCCTCGGAGGCAATATCAACTTTCGTGATGTACCGACAGGTCGCTTCTTCGGGAAATATCAAGGTTTGCGTTTTCGCATAGGTGCGAGAAGATTGGTATTGCTGCTGATGGGGCATTAATGCGCTTTCACGGGCTTTATCCTGTTCTACCTGGTTTACCGTGGCGGACTCAATACCCGCCCAGGCGGTAAAGCAGGTGAGCAAATTTAAACACAAAATAATGGCCAGTCTGTTGGTATTAGTCCACATGAAGCAATATCCGTTTGTTTCATTGAGTAAGATTATAATTAATGGTTATGCGCGGCATGAAATAGCCTGCGCGAGATATAGCAAGTCAATTGAAATATTATTTTCAAGAAATTTAAACTCACGGGGATTATTACAAGATGCCGTATGCTAACGATGACGTGGCGGTTAATCTATCTAACGACCCCTGAATTCTTTGTGAAATTTTTACTTCACGTTGTGAAGCTGTCGCTTTGAGATGAAGCGATTGCAAAGGGGAGGGGCTGACAGGCGCGCACGGTGATATCGTGCGCGCCGCAGAAGTTAGTGCAGAATTTTGGCGAGGAAGTCTTTGGCGCGATCGGATTGTGGGTTAGCGAAGAACGCTTCTTTATCGGCGTCTTCGACAATCTTTCCTTCATCCATAAAGATCACCCGGTTGGCCACCTTGCGGGCGAAGCCCATTTCGTGGGTAACCACCATCATGGTCATCCCTTCGTTGGCCAGTTCCACCATGACGTCCAGTACCTCGTTGATCATCTCCGGGTCGAGCGCGGATGTAGGTTCATCAAACAGCATGGCGATCGGGTCCATGCACAGCGCACGGGCGATGGCCACGCGCTGCTGCTGGCCGCCGGAGAGCTGCGCCGGGTATTTTTCCGCATGCGCCGCCAGGCCCACGCGCTCCAGCAGCTTGAGACCCTTCTTGCGCGATGACGCTTTGTCACGATTGAGCACCTTTACCTGCGCCAGCGTCAGGTTGTCGATAATCGACAGGTGCGGGAACAGTTCAAAATGCTGAAACACCATTCCGACGTGCGAGCGCAGTTTGGCAAGATTGGTCTTTTTATCGTTAACCACGGTGCCATCGACGATAATCTGCCCCTGCTGCACCGGCTCAAGGCCGTTCACGGTTTTAATCAGTGTGGATTTACCGGAGCCTGACGGCCCGCAGACCACCACGACTTCGCCTTTTTTCACTTCCGTGGAGCAATCGGTCAGCACCTGAAAGTGACCATACCATTTTGAAACATTTTTCAGGGTAATCATTACACAGTCCTTTTCTTCAACCAGCTGACCAACAGCGAGGCGCTGAGGCTAATCACAAAATAGACGCCGCCCGCGAACAGGATCATTTCGACCTGGGTCCCGTCACGCTCGCCAATCGTCGAGGCGGTACGGAAGAAGTCGGCGAGGCTCAATACATACACCAGCGAGGTATCCTGGAAGAGGACGATCCCCTGGGTTAACAGCAGCGGCACCATGGCGCGGAAGGCCTGCGGCAGGATCACAAGCCGCATCGACTGCCAGTGGGTCATTCCCAGCGCCAGCGCGGCGCTCGACTGGCCGCGGGAGATGCTCTGGATGCCGGCGCGGATAATCTCCGAGTAGTAGGCGGCTTCGAACATCGAAAACGCCACCATCGCCGAGATCAGGCGAATATCCGTTTTCGGCGACAGTCCCAGCACGTTCTGCAGGAAGCCCGGGACAATCAGGTAGAACCACAGCAGAACCATCACCAGCGGGATGGAACGGAACACGTTAACGTAGGATTTAGCAAACCAGGCCAGCGGCAGAAAGCTGGACAGGCGCATTACCGCCAGCAGGGTGCCCCAGACGATACCGACCACGATGGCGATCACTGTGATCTTCAGGGTGATCACCAGCCCCGCCAGCAGGTAGGGCATGGAGGGAACGATCGAACTCCAGTCAAAATCGTACATTATTTGCCTCCCATATTGCCAGGCAGGCGAACCTTACGCTCGACCACATACATAATCAGCATAATCACCGCGTTGATGAAAACATAGGCCAGGGTGATGGCGGTAAAAGACTCCCATGCATGAGCGGAGTAGTCCAGCAGTTTGCCCGCCTGCGCGGCCATATCGGCCAGACCGATGGTAGAGGCGATGGCCGAGTTTTTCACCAGGTTCATCATCTCCGAGGTCATCGGCGGCACGATAACGCGATAGGCGTTCGGCAGCAGCACGTAGCGGTAGGTTTGCGGCAGGGTCAACCCCATCGCCAGACCGGCGTTTTTTTGCCCGCGCGGCAGCGACTGGATAGCGGCGCGTACCTGCTCGCAGACGCGAGCGGCGGTAAACAGCCCCAGGCACAGCATCGAAGAGACAAAGAACTGAATGTTTGGGTCCAGCTCCGATTTAAACCACATGCCGATATTTTCCGGCAGGAATTCCGGCACCACCAGGTACCAGGTAAAGAACTGCACGATCAGCGGCACGTTGCGAAACAGTTCGACATAGCAGGTGCCAATCCCTGAGAGCAGACGATTGGGCACCGTGCGCAAAATACCGAACAGCGAGCCGACGAGAAAAGCGATGATCCAGGCCGAGATGGAGAGGGCGACGGTGATCTGAAAACCGCTCCACAGCCAGCCCAGGTAGGTAGTGTTGCCGAAGGGGGCCTGTTGCAGGAATATCCCCCAGTTCCAGTCTATTGACATACATGACTCCTGGAAAAAAAAGGGTAGCCATTGCTACCCTCGAAGACGGTTGTCCAGCTTGTTTCGGTATTCGCGGCGGCTGGGGAACGACCAGCCGCCGTATAGTCTGTCCGTGCTGTGACAATCATCGGGAGGGCAGGATATCCCGCCCCTGGTTGTTATAATTAGTTCAGTGCTTTGTCATTAGGTGATTTGAACAGCGCTTTCATGTCGTCCGACAGCTCGAAGTTCAGGTTAAGATTTTTTGGCGGAATCGGGTTTTTGAACCATTTATCGAACCACTTCGCCGCTTCGCCAGAGGTCTGGGCCTGGGCAACGGTTTCATCGACCAGCGCCTTGAAGGCCGGATCGTCCTTACGCAGCATGCAGCCATAGGCTTCTTTCGACTGCGCGGTGCCGACGATTTCCCAGTTATCCGGTTTCTTCGCCTTGGCGCGTTCGCCGGCCAGCAGAGCGTCATCCATCATAAAGGCCACCGCGCGTCCGCTCTCCAGGGTGCGGAAAGAGTCGCCATGATCTTTGGCGCTGATGATGCGCATATTCATTTTTTTCTCATCGTTCAGCTTATGCAGCAGGATCTCTGAGGTGGTCCCGGAGGTGACAACGACCGCTTTATCCTTCAGGTCCGGGAAATCTTTGATCGGGCCGCCTTTCTTCACCAGCAGACGAGTGCCGACGACGAAGATAGTATCGGAGAAGGCCGCCTGTTTCTGGCGCTCGAGGTTGTTGGTGGTTGAGCCGCACTCGAAATCAAAGGTGCCATTCTGCAGCAGCGGGATACGATTCTGCGAGGTAACCGGGATCAGTTTGACCTGCAGATCGGGTTTGTTCAGCTTCTTCTTGATGGCATCGACGATGGCGTTGGAGTAGTCCTGAGAGTAACCCACAACCTTCTGTTGGTTATCGTAGTAAGAGAAAGGGACGGAAGATTCGCGATGGCCGACAACGATAACGCCATTTTTCGCGATCTTATCCAGAGTGCTCTGGCCAGCCGCCGGGGCAGCATCTTCCGCCTGCGCCAGACCAGCGGTCATTCCCATTACCAGCATTGCCGTGGCCAGTTTACGTAATTGCATATCCAACTCCTTATCCGCAGCGTCACCGACGCTATTGATACCCATTGTGATTGTGTGTGTTGTTATTGGGGGCACGCATCCACGTGCCGCATTTGTATGTGTTTGTTAGCATTTAGTTTGGCTTAATGTAAAGATTTTGCTGTTTTATTGTTTATTTTTGCGAAGCGCTCCGCACCAATCGGAGGCAAATATCTTCCATTGCACCAAAATAGCGCGACCGCCGATCGTTTATGGTGCAACCCGGTTGCACTGGGCCAGAGGACGGCGCTACCCGATTAAATAAAGCAATGACTGTGCCAGGGTGGCAAATGACGGGAAGAAAAAAAGCCGACGACGGGCGTCGCCGGCAGAGCATTTATCGGCGACGCTGACGCAGGCTCATCAGCAGCGCGCCGAAGCCGAGCAGCGCCGTCAGCGCCCACAGCGGCCAGTTGCCAGTGCGGGCGTAAGGGGTCAAGCCGCTGGTGGGCGTCACGGTGGTGGTCAACACCTCGCGGGTAAACTGCGGGATCATCTTCTGAATCTCGCCGCGCGGGCCGATGACGGCGGTAATGCCGTTGTTGGTGCTGCGCAGCAGCGGGCGGGCCAGCTCCAGGGCGCGCATCCGCGCCATCTGGAAGTGTTGCCACGGGCCGATGGACTTGCCGAACCAGGCGTCGTTGGAGATGGTCAGCAGGAAGTCGGTGTCCGGACGGAAGTTATCCCGCACCTGTTCCCCGAGGATGATCTCGTAGCAGATGGCCGCGGTCAGCTTGAGGTTATGCGCCATCAGCTGCGGCTGCACATAGGGACCGCGGCTGAAGGAGGACATCGGCAGGTCGAAGAATGGCGCCAGCGGACGCAGAATCGACTCCAGCGGTACAAACTCGCCGAACGGCACCAGATGGTTCTTGTTGTAGCGGTTGGTCGAGTCGTAGCGGTACGGGTTATCTTTGCCGAGGGTAATGATGGTGTTGTAGGTGTCGTAGCGGTTCTGCTTATTGAGACGCGCGTCGACGATGCCGGTGATCATTGAGCTGTCTTTTGCGCGCAGCAGATCGTCCATCATGCTGAGGAACTGCTGCTGGTTGATCTCGAGATCCGGGATCGCCGATTCGGGCCAGATAATCAGCTGCGAGTGGCCGATATGCGGCTGGGTCAGCGCCAGATAGGTTTTCAGAGTGTTAACCAGCTGCTTCTCGTCCCACTTCATGGCCTGCGGGATATCGCCTTGCACCAGCGAGACCTGCGTCGCACGCGCCGGCAGCAGCTGATACCACTGGATATAGCGCAGCGGGAACGGCAGGGCGAACAGCAGTGCGGCAATGACCAGCGGCTTCCCGTTGCGCTGCACGAGGGCCAGGGCCAGCAGGCCGCTTACCATCATCAGCAGGAAGTTGATCGCCTCGACGCCCATCACCGGCGCCAGGCCTTTCAGCGGGCCGTCAATCTGGCTGTAGCCGAACTGCAGCCACGGAAAACCGGTCAGCACCCAGCCGCGCAGGAACTCGGTGATCTGCCAGACGACGGGAGCGGCGATCGCTACCCGCAGCCAGCTGGTTTTGGGCCACAGACGGGCGAGCAGGCCGGCAAACAGGCCGGTGTAGAGCGAGAGATAGGCCGCCAGCAGCACGACGAGGAAGACGTTAACCGGGCCCGGCATCCCGCCAAACTGCGCGATGCTGACATAGACCCAGTTGATACCCGTGCCGAACAGGCCGAGACCCCAGAAATAGCCGATGCCGGCGCTTTGCAGCGGGCGGCGGTTGAGGGTTAACGCCTGCAGACCGACCAGCGAAATAATCGCCGCGGGCCAGAATTCATAAGGTGAAAAAGCCAGCGTTCCGCTGGCTCCGAATAGCAGCGCCAGCAGCAGACGTACGCGCTGGCGTTCAAGAAGAGAGGCAAATACCATTTAGGCTAATCGTCCCGTTAATTAACGCCTGTTGCCACAGGCTATGCTGTTTGCCAGCCGGGGGAGGGGACAACCGGGGATCGCCCACGGTCTGTCTCCCGGCTGGCCGTGACCTTCAGCGCCGCCGCTTACTCTTCCAGCTTCGGCTGGGGAGCGTCATCCGGCAGCTTAACATGCACCTGAATAATACGACGACTATCTGCCATTGCTACCTTGAATTGGTAACCATCAATGTCGATAGATTCGCCGCGAGCCGGCAGGTGGCCAAAGGCCTGCATTACCAGTCCGCCAATGGTATCCACTTCTTCATCGCTGAAGTGCGTATCGAAGGCGTCATTGAAGTCTTCGATAGAGGCCAGAGCGCGCACCGTCCAGGTATGGCGGCTCAGCTGGCGGAAATCGATATCTTCTTCTTCGTCGTACTCGTCTTCAATTTCCCCGACGATGAGCTCAAGGATATCCTCGATGGTCACCAGACCGGAGACGCCGCCGAATTCGTCAATAACGATCGCCATATGGTAGCGCTGTGAGCGAAACTCTTTCAGCATGCGGTCGACCCGCTTGCTTTCCGGAACGACAACCGCCGGCCGTAACACTTTTTCCATGCTGAAAGCTTCGGCGTCGCTGCGCATAAACGGCAGCAGATCCTTGGCCATCAGAATCCCTTCGATGTGATCTTTATCTTCACTGATGACCGGGAAGCGCGAGTGGGCGGATTCGATGATGACATCAAGGCACTCGTCCAGCGTCTGATTGCGTTTCAGGGTAATCATTTGTGAACGGGGGATCATAATGTCGCGGACCCGCTGGTCGGCGATATCCATTACCCCTTCGAGCATGTCACGGGTATCTTCATCGATAAGGTCGTTCTGCCCGGAATCACGGATCAGCGCCAGCAGTTCATCGCGGTTTTTCGGTTCCCCGTGAAAGAGCTGGCTGAGTAACAGGGAGAAAAATCCCTTTTTGCTGTTTACTGTGTCACTACTGTGTGAATTGTCGTCGCTCATGGCGTCGTTTGGGTTCTCATGTTGATTTAATGTCGCTCGTCGCGCGTACACTCAGCGCCGGACGGCATGGGGTGCCTGAGGTTCAGGCGGTTAAAATGCATGAACAGCGGCCGGATGAGACGCAAGCGCCGCCATCCGGCAGGGGGCTATTCAGCAATCTTCTCGGAAATGTACGGGTCCTCATAGCCCAGAGCAAGCATTATCTCTGTTTCGAGGGCTTCCATCTCTTCCGCTTCGTCATCTTCGATGTGATCGTAGCCCAGCAGATGCAGGCTGCCGTGAACCACCATATGCGCCCAGTGCGCCTCCAGCGGCTTCCCTTGCTCGCTGGCTTCCTGCTCCACCACCTGACGGCAAATGATCAGATCGCCGAGCAGCGGCATTTCAATCCCCGGCGGCGCTTCAAACGGGAAAGAGAGGACGTTGGTCGGTTTATCCTTGCCGCGATAGGTCAGGTTCAGCTCATGGCTTTCTGCAACGTCGACCAGACGAATCGTTAACTCTGACTCCTCCTGAAACGGCGGAATGACGGCGTCGACCCAGCGTTGAAAAAGGGCTTCGTCCGGCAGGCCGCTGGTCTCTTCGCAGGCCAGCTGTAAATCGAGGATCACCTGACTCATTTTTGCTCCTGTTCCTGGGCTTCGCGTTTGCGCTCGGCGGCCAGTTCTGCTTTACGTTTCTGGTCTGCGGCTTCCCATGCCTCATAGGCGTTCACGATGCGGGCGACCACCGGATGGCGGACCACGTCTTCGCTATGGAAGAAGTTAAAGCTGATCTCATCGACTTCCGCCAGCACTTCGATGGCGTGGCGCAGACCAGATTTGGTGCTGCGCGGCAGGTCAATCTGCGTGATGTCGCCGGTGATCACCGCCTTGGAGTTAAAGCCGATGCGGGTCAGGAACATCTTCATCTGCTCGATGGTGGTGTTCTGGCTTTCATCAAGAATGATAAAGGCGTCATTCAGCGTCCGTCCGCGCATATAGGCCAGCGGAGCCACTTCGATGACGTTACGCTCAATCAGCTTTTCCACCTTCTCAAAGCCGAGCATCTCGAACAGCGCGTCGTACAGCGGGCGCAGATACGGGTCGACCTTCTGGCTCAGATCGCCGGGCAGGAAGCCGAGCTTTTCGCCCGCCTCGACGGCCGGACGGGTCAGCAGAATGCGGCGGATCTCCTGGCGCTCCAGCGCATCGACCGCCGCCGCCACCGCCAGATAGGTTTTCCCGGTACCTGCCGGACCCACGCCGAAGGTGATGTCGTGATCGAGGATATTGGCGATGTACTGCGCCTGGTTCGGCGTACGCGGTTTGATCACCCCGCGCTTGGTCTTGATATTGACGGCTTTTCCGTACTCCGGCACGCTCTCGGCGCTCTGCTCCAGCACGCGCGCCTCTTTGATCGCCAGATGGATCTGCTCTGGTTCAATATCCTGAATCTGACCGCGCATCGGCGCCGTGTCGACATACAGGCTGCGCAGAATATCGGCGGCGGCGTGCACGCATAGGGCGCGTCCGGTCAGTTTAAAGTGATTGTCACGGCGGTTGATCTCAATGCCTAACCGACGCTCCAGCTGTTTGATGTTGTCGTCAAACGGGCCGCACAGGGCTAACAGGCGTGCGTTATCCGCTGGCTCCAGGGTAATTTCACGAGTGTCTATGTTCAAACTGTTCCTCTTTACGCAGGTGGCCGGACGCGGCGCGTGGCCGGCTAATCAGGAAATTATTTACGTCACAGGAAAATGGCGCAAGCATTGCTGTAGATATAGGGACGGAGAGAGGAATTACAAGGCCTGCCGGAACCGACAGGCCTGAAGGGATCACGGCTGATAGATACCCACGCCAAGATCGTTCTCTTTACGGGTGCGGGCAATCACTGATTCAGGTGATTCAGCGATACGCAGACCCATCTCCGCTTCGGTGCGCACGATTTTGCCGCGCAGCGAGTTGGTGTAAACATCGACAATTTCGACATCCACAAACTTGCCGACGAGGTCCGGGGTGCCTTCAAAGTTGACCACCCGGTTGTTCTCCGTACGTCCGGAAAGCTCCATGATGTTCTTGCGCGACGTGCCTTCCACCAGGATGCGCTGTACCGTGCCGAGCATGCGACGGCTCCAGGCCATCGCCTGCTGGTTGATGCGCTCCTGCAGAATATACAGACGCTGTTTCTTATCGGCATCCGGCACGTCGTCAACCATATCGGCCGCCGGGGTGCCCGGGCGGGCGGAGAAGATAAAGCTGTAGCTCATATCGAAATTGACGTCGGCGATAAGCTTCATTGTCTTTTCGAAATCTTCCGTAGTTTCGCCGGGGAAGCCGACGATAAAGTCGGAGCTTATCTGAATATCCGGACGCGCTTCACGCAGCTTGCGAATAATCGCTTTATACTCCAGCGCAGTATGGGTGCGTCCCATCAGGTTCAGTACGCGGTCGGAGCCGCTTTGCACCGGCAGGTGCAGGAAGCTCACCAGCTCCGGCGTATCGCGATAGACGTCGATGATATCGTCGGTAAATTCGATCGGGTGGCTGGTGGTGAAGCGAATGCGGTCGATGCCGTCGATAGCGGCGACCAGGCGCAGCAGATCGGCAAAGCTGCCGGTAGTGCCGTCGTAGTTCTCGCCGCGCCAGGCGTTCACGTTCTGGCCCAGCAGGTTGACTTCACGCACGCCCTGCGCCGCCAGTTGGGCGATTTCAAACAGGATATCGTCGCACGGGCGGCTGACTTCTTCTCCGCGGGTGTAGGGCACCACGCAGTAGGTGCAGTATTTGTTGCAGCCTTCCATAATCGAGACAAAGGCGGTCGGGCCTTCGGCGCGCGGTTCTGGCAGGCGATCGAATTTTTCAATTTCCGGGAAGCTGATATCAACCACCGGGCTGCGGTTGCCGCGCACGGAGTTAATCATCTCCGGCAGGCGGTGCAGGGTTTGCGGCCCGAAAATAATATCGACATAGTGCGCGCGCTGACGAATATGGTCGCCTTCCTGGGAAGCCACGCAGCCGCCAACGCCAATAATCAGGTCCGGGTTCTTCTCTTTCAGCAGCTTCCAGCGGCCAAGCTGATGGAAAACTTTTTCCTGGGCCTTCTCACGAATTGAGCAGGTATTGAGCAACAGCACATCTGCTTCTTCCGCCACTTCGGTCAGTTGATACCCATGTGTCGCATCCAGCAGATCGGCCATCTTTGATGAATCATACTCGTTCATCTGACAGCCCCAGGTTTTAATATGGAGTTTTTTTGTCATTGACTTGCTCATGCTCAGTAATAGATATCCAAAACGCGGGGATATATACAGGGTGAATTTCGCATTCCAGGGCGCGTATTGTAATGCTTTGGTCGCCCCCTGACCAGTGCGAGCGTTATCACCGCAAGAGGACGAAAAATCCGGTAAACTTAACGGATTCTGCTTTAAGGATAATAGCCATGACAATTCACGCAACAGATGTCGCCATCGTGGGCGGCGGCATGGTCGGCGGCGCCCTGGCGTTGGGGCTGGCGCAACAGGGATTTACCGTGACGGTGCTTGAGAAAACGGCGCCTCCGGCTTTCGATCCAGCATCCGCCCCGGATGTGCGGATCTCAGCGATCAGCGCGGCCTCGGTCGGCCTGCTGAAAAGCCTTGGCGTCTGGGATGCCGTGCGGGCGATGCGCGTCCACGCTTACCGTCGTCTGGAGACCTGGGAGTGGGAGAGCGCCCACGTCGCCTTTGACGCCGCCGAGCTTAAGCTGCCGGAGCTGGGCTATATGGTCGAGAACAAGGTCCTGCAGTGGGGCCTGTGGCAAGCGCTGACGGCGCACGAAGGGGTTACCCTGCGCGTTGGCGGCGAACTGGAGGCGATGCAGCGCGGCGAGGCGGAGACGGCGTTGCGTTTACGCGACGGGGAGACGATCCACGCCCGGCTGGTTATCGGCGCCGACGGCGCCAGCTCTCAGGTGCGGGAGATGGCCGGCATCGGCGTGCATGCCTGGCAATATCAGCAATCCTGTATGCTCATTAGCGTCCAATGCGCCGACGATCCCGGCGACAGCACCTGGCAGCAGTTTACCCCCAGCGGACCGCGCGCTTTCCTGCCGCTGTTCGACAACTGGGCTTCGCTGGTGTGGTATGACGCCCCGGCGCGGATCCGTCAGCTGCAGGGCATGTCCATGCCCCAGCTCCAGCAGGAGATCGCCCGCCATTTCCCGGCGCGTCTCGGGCGGGTGACGCCGCAGGCGGCCGGCGCCTTCCCGCTCACCCGGCGTCATGCGCTGCAGTATGTTCAGCCTGGTCTGGCGCTGGTGGGCGATGCGGCGCACACCATTCATCCGCTGGCGGGGCAGGGGGTTAACCTTGGCTACCGTGATGTCGACGCCCTGCTGGAGATCCTGGCGCAAGCGCGCGGCCGCGGCGAAGAGTGGGCCAGCCTGCCGGTGCTCAAGCGCTACCAGGGGCGGCGGCGGGCGGATAATTTTATTATGCAGTCGGGGATGGATCTTTTTTACGCAGGATTCAGCAATGACCTGGCGCCGGTGCGGATGTTGCGCAATATTGGCCTGATGGCGGCCGAACGCGCCGGGGCGCTGAAGCGTCAGGCGCTGAAGTATGCGTTAGGCTTGTAAACCGGCGTCGCGGGCAGGGGCGTCGTGGAAAGCGCCTGCCCGGCAGTCAGTGATGCGCCAGGATGGCAAAACGCCAATAACAAAAAAGCCCACCGAGGTGGGCTTTTTTGCATTGAAGTGGCTGGGGTACGAGGATTCGAACCTCGGAATGCCGGAATCAGAATCCGGTGCCTTACCGCTTGGCGATACCCCAATTGTCTGTTGCATTTTACCGTCACTATCCCGGTTTTAGCGCAACAGTGCGTTCATTGCTGAACGACTTTTTAATTTGGCTGGGGTACGAGGATTCGAACCTCGGAATGCCGGAATCAGAATCCGGTGCCTTACCGCTTGGCGATACCCCAACAAATTTTTGCGGATTTATCGATGTGTATCGATACGTCCCGAATATGGTGGCTACGACGGGATTCGAACCTGTGACCCCATCATTATGAGTGATGTGCTCTAACCAGCTGAGCTACGTAGCCAAATTGTCTTACTGTTTCTTCGATGGCTGGGGTACCTGGATTCGAACCAGGGAATGCCGGTATCAAAAACCGGTGCCTTACCGCTTGGCGATACCCCATCCGTACAACGCTGACTGGTGAATGGTGCGGGAGGCGAGACTTGAACTCGCACACCTTGCGGCGCCAGAACCTAAATCTGGTGCGTCTACCAATTTCGCCACTCCCGCAAAAAAAGATGGTGGCTACGACGGGATTCGAACCTGTGACCCCATCATTATGAGTGATGTGCT
>NZ_JBEAHA010000046.1:0-77930 GCF_040061975.1 Klebsiella sp. GG_Kp146 | reverse complement strand
ACTGGCAGTCAGACCCGGACAGGTAGGCCGGGTAAGGCGCAGCCGCCACCCGGCAAAAAATCGGCGCACGTGCTCCATGCCTCTGCGGAGGCATTTTTTACGTCCGTCTGGCAAACCTGACAAATAACCTGGCAAGAGCAAACAAACGCCCCGGCGCCGCGGGCTGGTAGCTTAAGGGTGACAAAGCCGACATTCGCAGCGGCAAAAGACAACACAACTATAAGATGAGGTCATCATGGCAAACGGCTTGAAATTTTCCCCTCGTAAAACCGCGCTGGCGCTGGCCGTGGCGGTGGTTTGCGCCTGGCAATCCCCGGTCTTCGCTCACGGCAGCGAAGCGCACATGGTGCCACTGGATAAAACGCTGGAGGCGTTTGGCGCTGACGTGCAGTGGGACGACTATGCGCAAATGTTTACCCTGATAAAAGACGGCGCTTACGTCAAAGTGAAGCCCGGCGCTAAAACCGCGATCGTCAACGGCAAAACCCTTGATCTGCCGGTGCCGGTGGTGATGAAGGACGGTAAAGCCTGGGTCTCCGATACCTTTATCAACGACGTGTTCCAGTCCGGTCTCGACCAGACCTTCCAGGTGGAAAAGCGCCCTCACCCATTAAACTCGCTCTCGGCAGCGGAAATCAGCGACGCGGTGACCATTGTCAAAGCCGCGCCGGAATTCCAGCCTAATACCCGGTTTAGCGAAATTTCCCTGCATGAGCCGGATAAAGCGGCGGTATGGGCCTTCGCCCTGCAGGGCACGCCGGTGGATGCGCCGCGCACTGCCGATGTGGTGATGCTGGATGGCAAACAGGTGATGGAGGCCGTGGTCGATCTGCAACACAAAAAAATCCTCTCATGGACGCCGATCAAAGGCGCCCACGGCATGGTGCTGCTCGATGATTTCGCCAGCGTGCAGAACATCATCAACGCCAGCAGTGAATTCGCGGCGGTGCTGAAAAAGCACGGGATTACCGATCCTGGTAAAGTGGTCACCACCCCGCTCACCGTCGGCTACTTCGATGGCAAAGATGGCCTGCAGCAGGATGCGCGCCTGCTGAAGGTGGTCAGCTATCTCGATACCGGCGACGGCAACTACTGGGCGCACCCGATTGAAAACCTGGTGGCGGTGGTCGACCTGGAAGCGAAGAAAATCATCAAAATCGAGGAAGGCCCGGTGATCCCGGTGCCGATGGAACCGCGGCCGTATGATGGCCGGGACCGCAACGCCCCGGCGGTGAAACCGCTGGATATTACTGAACCGGAAGGCAAAAACTACACCATTACCGGGGATACCATTCACTGGCGGAACTGGGATTTCCACCTGCGGCTTAACTCGCGCGTCGGGCCCATCCTCTCGACGGTGACCTATAACGATAACGGCAAAAAACGCCAGGTGATGTATGAAGGTTCCCTCGGCGGGATGATTGTCCCCTACGGCGACCCGGACGTCGGCTGGTATTTCAAAGCCTATCTGGACTCCGGCGATTACGGCATGGGCACCCTGACCTCGCCGATTGTACGCGGCAAAGACGCTCCGTCGAATGCGGTGCTGCTGGATGAAACCATAGCCGACTACACCGGCGCGCCGACCACCATCCCGCACGCTGTCGCCATCTTCGAGCGCTACGCCGGGCCGGAATATAAGCACCTGGAGATGGGCAAGCCCAACGTCAGTACCGAGCGCCGGGAGCTGGTGGTGCGCTGGATCAGCACCGTCGGCAACTACGACTATATCTTTGACTGGGTATTCCACGACAACGGCACCATCGGTATCGACGCCGGCGCCACCGGGATTGAGGCGGTGAAAGGCGTGCTGGCGAAGACCATGCACGACCCCAGCGCCAAAGAGGATACCCGCTACGGAACGCTGATCGACCATAATATTGTCGGCACCACCCACCAGCATATCTATAACTTCCGCCTCGACCTCGACGTGGACGGCGAAAACAACACCCTGGTGGCGATGGACCCGGAGGTGAAGCCCAACACCGCCGGCGGCCCGCGCACCAGCACCATGCAGGTGAATCAGTACACGATCGACAGCGAACAGAAAGCGGCGCAGAAATTCGACCCGGGCACGATTCGCCTGCTGAGCAACACCAGCAAAGAGAACCGCATGGGCAACCCGGTCTCTTACCAGATCATCCCTTACGCCGGCGGCACCCATCCGGCGGCGACCGGCGCAAAATTCGCCCCGGACGAGTGGATCTACCATCGTCTGAGCTTTATGGATAAACAGCTGTGGGTGACGCGCTACCACCCGAGCGAACGCTATCCGGAAGGCAAATACCCCAACCGCTCCGCTCACGATACCGGGTTAGGCCAGTATGCGAAGGACGATGAGTCGCTGGCGCACCAGGATGACGTGGTGTGGATCACCACCGGCACCACCCACGTGGCGCGCGCTGAAGAGTGGCCGATCATGCCCACCGAATGGGCGCACGCCCTGCTGAAGCCATGGAACTTTTTTGACGAAACGCCGACCCTCGGCGAGAAGAAACAGTAATCTTAACCCACGGTGAAATCGAGCAGGATTTTACCGCCTCTTCCCGGCTGGCCGGCGGCGGCAATCGCCTCCCGCCAGTCGTTCAACGCCACCCGCCGGGCCGGCGGTTGCGTGGTCGTCGGCAGCCGTTGCCAGATTTCGTCGAACGCCGCCCGCCATGCCGCCACGCTGAGGCCAGGCAGCGCCTCCCGCAGATGAAACTTGCGCACCGCCGCGCTGGCGCGCGTCTGGATCAGCGGCCGTCCGGATAATAAGCCATAGGAGATCAGGATCGACGATGCGGGCAGCACCGACAACAGCGTGTTCCCCAGCTCCCCGCCCACCGCGTCAAACACCAGATCGCTGTGCTGGCTGACCTTCTCCACCAGCGCCCGGTCGGCCTCGAGGATGGGATAGATCCCGGCCTGCTCCAGACGCGCCCGATGCTGCGGCGAGCGAATAATACCGCTTACCGAACGGGCGCCCATGGCCAGCGCCCACTGCCCCAGCAGGCTGGCGCAAGAGGAGGCGGCGGCGGTCAGCACGATCTGTTTCCCGGCAACCGGCCAGCGTCTGAGCATCAGCATCGCGGTCAGCGGATTGATATACCCGCGGGCGGCCAGCAGATCGTCCACCGCCGCGGGAACCGGCACCAGCCAGGTCTCATCCAGATCGATAAACCGCTGCCAGGTGCCGCCCCCGCGCAGGGGCAGCACCCGCTGGCCCGCTGTCAGCCGGCTGCCGAATGGCGCGGCGACCACCTCGCCAAGGCCTTCGTAGCCGGGCACGGCCGGCAGTCGGGTACGGTGGCGATAGGCGCCGGTAATGGGGATCAGATCTGAGGGATTCACCGGGGCATAGCGCATCCTGACCCGCACCCGTCCGCCGGCCAGCGGCGCCAGCGGGGTGCGTTTCAGCGATAGCACCGCGGCCGGCGGCCCGTAGCGGTCATAAACAATGGCGTCATTGAACATCGACAGGCTCCAGACAACGAAAGGCGGGATCATAGCAGATCCCGTCCGCAGCCGCTTACGCCGGTGGCCAGACCTGGGGGAACAGTGGCGAATCCAGCGGGTCGCCGTCCCGCAGAGTCAGTTCGGGGAACGGCGGCGAGGTCACGCCGCCGCGGTCGGCAAACGCGGCGTCATCCCCCACCCAGCGGGCGGAGAAGACCCGTCGCGCCCGCGCCCCGGGGTTGCCGCGGGCGCCATGGACGGTGCGAAAATGGAAGGCCACCGCGTCCCCCGGCTCCAGCGCCCAGCTGACGATATCGTACTCATCCTCATGGGCGTCGATATCCGGCAGCGCGCTGAACCGGGTGTGCTCGTAGAGCTTTGTGCCATTGAAGCGGGTGGGACTGTACTCCGCCTCCCAGCGATGCGACCCGCGAATGCAGCGCAGCGAGGTGGCCTCCGCTACCGGGTCCAGCGGGATCCAGAAGCTGACATTCTGCCGGCCGGAGACGCAATAGTACGGCTGATCATGATGCCAGGGGGTGACCGTGCTGCCTCCGGCGGGTTTGACCAGCGTATGCTCATGGAAAAATTTCGCCGTCTGCGACTGCATCAGCGCCGCGGCGATCTCCGCGGCCGCCGACTGGAAGACAAACTCGCTAAACGCCGGGATCCGCGACCAGTTGCAGTAATCCTGAAAGAAAGGCGGCGAGCCATCTTTGGGGATCACCGTGCGCGCATGACCATATTCGCTGGGGCTGGCCATCAGCGCCGTGACCCCCTCGGCGAGGCGCTCAACCCAGGGGGTAAAAACGCCCTTCAGTAATACCACGCCATCCGCCTGCCAGCGGTCGACAGTCGCTTGATCGATATGGGGAGAGTGTTGATTGTGCATCGCTTGGGTTCCTGTGTGGGTGGATCAGGTAAGCGGTTCTGCGGGCTCGGCGCGCATCCACGCGCAAAGCTGGCCCAGCATCGCCATGCAGCGTTCGGTCTGGTCGATGCTGATGTACTCATCGGCCTTATGACCCTGGGCCATGCTGCCCGGCCCGCAGATCAGGGTCGCGACGCCCAACTCATCGAACAGCCCCCCTTCGGTGCCGAACGCCACGGTGGAAAACCGATCGCTGCCGCACCACTGCGCCAGCCAGCGGGCGAAGTCGGACTGCGGATCGCTGAGCAGCGGCGGGTAGTGGCTCAACAGCTGAAACTGGATGTCGCTCCCGCCGCCGACCCGGCGCATCTCCGGCAGCAGCCGGCGGCGGGCGTAGGCCGCCAGCGCCTCGGTGACCGCTTCGGGACGCATCCCCGGCAGGTAGCGGATCTCAAAATCAAAGCGGCAGGACTGCGGGACGATGTTCAGCGCGGCGCCGCCCTGAATGGTGCCCACCTGCAGAGTGCTGAAGGGCGGCGAGAAGCGGCTGTCCAGCTGCCGGGCCAGACCCGCGCCCAGCCGATCCAGGCGATTAATCAGCCTGGCCGCGTAGCGGATGGCGTTCACCCCCTGTGGGGCATAGGCCGAATGGCAGGCCTGGCCCTCGATGCAGCAGCGCATGGCCAGTTTGCCTTTATGACCGAACACCGGCTGCATCTCCGTCGGCTCGCCGATGAGGCACAGCGCCGGTTTCTCCGGCGAGGCCTGCAGAAACGCCACCAGGCTGCGCACGCCGAGACAGCCGACCTCTTCATCATAGGAGAAGGCCAGATGCAATGGCATGCGCAGCGGCGCCGCCAGAAAGTCATCCACTGCCGCCAGCACGCAGGCGAGAAAGCCCTTCATATCGGCGCTGCCGCGGCCATAGTAGCGGCCATCGCGCTCGGTCAGGCTAAACGGCGGCACGCTCCAGTCCTGCCCGTCCACCGGGACCACGTCGGTGTGGCCCGAGAGCATCACCCCGCCGCAGCCGGACGGCCCCAGCCGGGCGTAGAGATTGGCCTTACCGCCCGACGGGTCATAAAAGCGGCGGGACGCCACGCCGCGGGCGGCGAGAAAATCGGCGATCCAGTCGATCATCGCCAGGTTCGAATGGCGGCTGGTGGTATCAAAGGCCAGCAGCGCGGCAAGGATCGCTCCCGGCGTGTTATTCATCGCCAGGCACGCCATAGGCTGGCGCCTCGCGCGGGTCGAGCGCCCGGGTAATATAGGCCTCCATTTGCGGCTCCCACGCCAGCCACAGCTGCTCAAGGGCCGCCAGCGGATCCGCCTCCGCCCAGTCAATGCGCAGGTCGACCACCGGCCATGGGTAATCATCCACCACCTTCACCGCCGCCGAGTGGACCGGGCCGGCCTCGCCCCCGGCGACGATCCCGGCGCGCAGCCCGGCCAGCAGCCGGCTGGCCAGCTCACCGGTGGCGGCCTCAAAGGCGCCCACCATCGCGGCGATCACGCCCTGACTGGCCAGCATATTGCCCGCCGCCACGCAGTTATCCCCCGCCAGGGCGCCGCCGATCCCGAGGGTGAACTCCCCACTGAACACCGCTGTGTCGCCGTTGGCGTCAATCGCCGCGACCTGGCGATATTCGCGGAAGCGATCCTCCGCCAGAGCCTGCTTCATGGCCTGCTCAACGCTGGCCCCCGCCTCGATCGCGCTGAGGATCTGCGGCCCCAGCGACGGCAGGGTAATATTCTGACTGGAAACCGCCCCCACGCCGGGCAGCAGCCACGGACAGCGCGACCCGACGGCCATGCTCGATGAACTAATGGCGATGCCCAACTGACCCGTTTCCGGGCAGCGGGCGGTAAGGGAGAGGGTCATTCTGCCGCCTCCCCCTGCCAGTCGTCGGGGATCACCGCCGTGACGTCAATCTCCATCAGCCACTGCGGCTGCGCCAGGGCCGACACCACCACCCCGGTGGAGATGGGGAAGACCCCTTGCAACCATTTGCCCACCTCCTGATAGACCGGCTCGCGATAGCGGGGGTCGATCAGATAAGTGGTGGTCTTGACGATATGCGAGAGGTCGCTGCCGGCCTCTTTCAGCAGCTGTTCGACATTCTTCATCGCCTGCTCCGCCTGGGCCCGCGGGTCGCCGAGGCCGATCAGGTTGCCGGCGAAATCGGTGCCGACCTGGCCGCGAACGTAGACGGTATTCCCCGCCCGCACCGCCTGGCACAGATCGTTATTCAGCGCCTGGTTTGGGTAGGTCTCTTTGGTGTTAAACATGCGAATACGGGTATGGGTTGGCATCAAAGCACTCCTTCAGGAATCGGTTATCAGGACGGCTGGTAGCGCTGATACTGGCGCTGAATGGCGATCTGGTCGGCAATATATTTGGCATCGTGCCAGACGCCCCAGATAAAGGTGGACCCGCGCCGCGACAGCCACGGCAGGCCGAGGAAATAGACCCCCGGCTCCGTCGACACGCCGCGGTGATGCTGCGGCCGCTGCGCGTCATCGAAGGCGTTGACCTTCAGCCAGCGATAATCGGTGGTATACCCGGTCGCCCAGATGATGGCGCCGATCCCGGCCTCGGCCAGGTCGAGGCTAAGCAGCGGGTCGCTGACGCAGGCCGGGTCGGGCAGAAAATCACGGGCGGAGGGCTCTTCGGGCAGCTCCAAACCGTTGCGCGCGACCCAGTCGTCGGCGGCGTCGAGCAGCGCAAGATAGGAGGCATCGCCGCGGCGGATATTCTCGGCCAGGTCGGGGTGGAACAGTGCCCTGGCGCCGTCAAAGCCGCGAGTCTGCCCCACCAGGGTGACCCCCTGATGCGCCAGCTGGCGAAAATCGACGGTATGGCCGCCGCGCGCGCCGCTCACCGCGATAGTGACATGCTCTTTCCCCGGCGCATTGGCCGCAGCGTCCCACATCCCCAGCACGCCGAGCCACCAGCAAAAATCGCGCTGGCGATAGCGACGCGGCGGCCGGTCGTGCGCCCCCACCGACAGCCACACCGCGCGTCCGGCACGCTGTAGCTCATCAGCAATCTGCACGCCGGAGGATCCGGCCCCCACCACCAGCACGCCGCCCTCCGGCAGCTGCTGCGGATTAAAATAGTGCGCCGAATGGAGCTGCTGAATAGCCTCACTCTGCGGGGCGATGGCCGGGATCGTCGGGCGCTGAAAGGGTCCGGTAGCCGCCACGATCCGCTGCGCCTCAATTACCCCCTCGGAGGTGTCGACACGAAAGCCCGGCCGCCCGGCGAGGCGTTCGGCGCTGTACACTTCCACCCCGGTGCGGATCGGCGCATTGAAGCTGCGGGCATAGGCGGCAAAATAGTCCGCAACCTGCTCTTTGCCGACAAAGCTGTCCGGCGGGCAGTCAGGGAACACCATCCCCGGAAACCGATCGTGCCAGGCCGGGCCGTTGGCCACCAGCGAATCCCAGCGCCCGCTGCGCCAGGCCTGGGCAATACCCTGTTTCTCCAGCACCAGATGGGGGATATCCAGCCGGGTCAGATGCTCGCTCATGGCGACGCCCGCCTGCCCCGCGCCGACCACCAGGGTATCGATCTCGGTTATCTGTTCAGTCATTTCTCTATCCTTCAAGCACAGTTGCCGACGAGGTCGCCGGAATTGACGGCTTTCAGGTTATTTAACTGTGACGAATTGGTAAAATATTATAAAACGATCGACTGAATAGAATTTTACGAGGCTGAGTGACGACAGAAAAATAACGCCTGCCGGATCGACAGGCATTATTTCAGCCGTGAGAGGGGGTTAATTCGATACTGCGACAATAATCCATAAACAGTTGCGTCGGCCGCGTCGGCTCATTATTAGCGAGGTGCGCCATAATTAAGGTTGAGGCGGGCATGTCGTCGGCAATATCCCGCTGCACCACCCTTTCGCCATCGTAGGTCATATCGCAGCAGGGCCGGGTGACCAGCACCGAAAAACCGAGCCCCTGGCCGACCATACAGCGCACCATTTCGATAGAGGGGGAGCTGTAAGCCACTTCCGGGTGATAGCCCTTTTCCTTAAAGATGGAGATGAAATAATTTTTACTCGGGACCGCGTCGAGGAGGATCATCGGCTCGCGACTCAGCTCCTGCAGCGTCACCTGCGCCTTTTGCGCCAGCGGATGCGCGGCGGGCAGCAGCGCGTAGGGTTTATGCGGAGCATTAAGCCGCTCTTTATTGATCGAGTGGCCGAGCTCCAGATCGTAGACCAGCGCCAGGTCGAAGCGGCCGCGGTGCAGGCCATGCATCAGCTCATGCTGTTCGCCGTCATACAGATGCAGCGTTATTTCCGGATAGCATTTCTTAAATCCAGCCACCAGCTTCGGCATATACAGCGGAGCTACCGACTCAAAGCAACCGATGGAGATCATGCCAGAAACCAGCTCTTTATCCGCCCGCGAATTCTGCTCAAATTCCCACGACAGGCGCAGCAGCTCCTTCGCTTTATCGTAGATCCTCCGACCGCTGGAGGTGAGCGAGACGCCCTGCGCGTGGTGGCGAATAAACAGCTGCTGGTCGAAGGTGCTCTCCAGATTCTTAATGGCAATGGAAATCGACGGCTGCGCAATGTGCAGCTGGCGGGAGGCCTCGGCGATACTCTCCGTCTCCACCACGGTGACGAAATATTTGAGCTGCTTCAGGGTAAATCGGTTCATAGCATCACCATTGATAAAATATGGTCCGGCGCACGCAGGAAATAGTTTTCCCCTAAGTCCCAAGCAATCCGCGTGCCACCCGCGAAAAATGGCGGCGCATTGCCCGCCAGGGGGCGATATTATTTATTCTCCTCCCTCGCCGGCACGGTTTATTTCCGCTTTTGCACCATCATGCAACACGCTGCACATTGAGCAGGCAGCGGTCGCCCCAGTTTCGCGCAAAATAACCTGCCTGCATAAAATATCGTTATTCAATTGCAGCTATTGTTTTTAAATTGTTTACGCAAAGTATCCTGATAATCACTTTAAATTCCATATCGTTAATAACGCTGTATAGTTTTTTTAAACTTAAAGACCAAAAATTTACTAATTGCCTCTGAAAGCATCCTGCCAGCATAGTGTATTCGCACGATGAACACCGGCGGCTCCCCATTAATGCACAGCCGAGCCGCTTTCATTTAGGTTAATTATGACGAGTGAAATAGCCCATGACGTTTAACTGGAACTACATGTTAAGCCTGCTCAGCGATGCCGATTTTTGGTGGGCCACCTGGACCGTCATTAAATTAAGTCTGCTGACCTGGGGCTGCAGTATTGTGCTCGGATTTATTCTGGCGCTGGCTAAACAGTCGCCGCGCGGCTGGTTATCCACCCCTGCCCGGCTGTATATCTGGTTATTTCGCAGTATGCCGCTGCTGGTCCTGCTGATTTTTGTCTACAACATGCCGCAGGCGCTGCCCTCCTTCGCGCCGGTGCTGAACGACCCCTTCTGGGCCGGCCTGCTGGCGATGGTTCTCAGCGAAGCGGCCTATATCGCCGAGATCCATCGCGGCGGGCTGCTCTCCATCCCCCGCGGGCAGAGTGAAGCCGCGCGAGCCCTGGGTTTACGCTACGCCGGGATCCAGTGGCGGGTGATCATTCCCCAGGCGCTGCGCGTCGCCCTGCCGGCGCTGGCCAATGAGTATATCGCCATCGTGAAGCTCAGTTCGCTGGTGTCGGTGATCTCCCTGACCGAAATATTGATGGTTGGCCAGCAGCTCTACTCGCAGAACTTTCTGGTCATGGAGACCATGACCGCCGTGGCGTTTTATTACATCTTTATCGTCACGGTGTTCGATTTTCTGCTGAAACGGCTGGAGAACTACCTCGATGTCACCCGACGCGACACCGCCCGGCCGGTGGATGCCGAGATGCAGCAGTTGGCGACCGCCCGCCGCCCGGCGATGGCGCGCAGCGTCTCCCAGGGCCAGGAGCCGGCGCTGCAGGCCTCTAAGCTGCATAAGGCCTACAACAACGTCGAAGTGCTGGGAGCGGTGAGCCTGCAGATCCAGCCCGGCGAAGTGGTGTCGGTCATCGGCCCGTCAGGCTCGGGAAAAACCACCCTCATTCGCCTGCTGAACGGTCTTGAGCAGATCGACAACGGCGAAATTCAGATTAACGGCCAGCCCTTTATTCATCTCGACCGCCAGGGGCAGCAGAAGCCGCGCTTTATGGAGAATGCCGAACACCGTCTGAATATCGGCATGGTGTTCCAGAGCTTCAACCTGTTCCCGCATCTGACCGTGTTCGGCAATCTGCTGCTGGCCCCGCGCTATCACCATCTCGCAAGCGACGCGGAGCTGCGCCAGCACGCCTGCGAGCTGCTGCACAAGGTGGGCATGCTGGAACACGCCTGGAAGTATCCGCACCAGCTCTCCGGCGGTCAGCAGCAGCGGGTGGCTATCGCCCGCGCCCTGATGATGCGTCCGCAGATCATGCTGTTCGATGAGCCCACCTCGGCGCTGGATCCGGAAAAAGTGAATG
The DNA here is from genome assembly GCF_040061975.1 of Klebsiella sp. GG_Kp146. Classification (NCBI taxonomy): domain Bacteria; kingdom Pseudomonadati; phylum Pseudomonadota; class Gammaproteobacteria; order Enterobacterales; family Enterobacteriaceae; genus Klebsiella; species Klebsiella sp. GG_Kp146. The sequence continues at coordinate 67,138 of NZ_JBEAHA010000046.1, read as the reverse complement.
AGGTGCTGCAGGTTATCGAATCCCTGGCCCATGAAGGCATCACCATGGTCATCGTCACCCACGAGATGAACTTCGCCTTCAAAGTGTCTGACCGGATCGTGTTTATGGAGAAAGGCCGGGTGGTGTGCGATGACACGCCGCAGGCGATGCGCAGCGGGCAACACCCGCGGGTCGAGGCCTTTCTGAAAGATGTTTCTCTGGCTTAACTATCGGGACGTGAAGAGGAAAAACTATGATTGCGCAGTGGCAAATTGAGCAGTTTCATCAGCAGGGTTATCTGGTGGTCGAAGGGGTGCTTTCCGCCGCCGACATCGCCACTCTGCAGAGCGATTTTGACGGCTGGGTCGAGGAGAGCCGCCGCCACGCGTCGGCGTGGGGGGAAACCCTCGACGGGCGGCCGCGCTTCGATATCGAGCGCGACCATGCTCCCGACCATCCGTCGCTGCGCCGGGTCGCCTCCCCGACGGAGATCTCCGAGGCGTATCGCCATACTGCGCTCAACTCGCGGATGGCGACCATCGCCGCGCAGCTGATCGGCGGCAGCGGCACCCGCTTTCACCACAGCAAAATTAACTCCAAGCTGCCGCACACCGCCACCGAGGTGAAATGGCATCAGGATTTCCTCTTCACCCCGCACAGCAATGACGACATCATCACCGCCCTGCTGATGGTCAGCGAGGTGACGCCGGAGAATGGCCCGCTCAACGTGGTGCCGGGCAGCCATCAGGGGCCGCTGTGGTCCCACTGGCAGGAGGGTCGCTTCACCGGAGCGGTGGATGACGAGGTGGTGACGGCTCACTGCCAGCAGCCGCAGGCCTGTTTTGGCCCGGCGGGCTCAGTCTGCTTTATGCATACCCGCCTGCTGCACGCCTCCAGCCCCAACGAAACCGCCCTGCCGCGCACCCTGTTCATCAGCGTCTACGCCGCCGAGGATGCGCTGCCCTACGGCGAAAACCCGCTGCCGAGCCGCCATGCCGGCCAGCTGGTGGCCGGGGAAGAGAGCGGTCTGGTGCGCAGCACCGATAACCAGCTTCGTCTGCCGCAGAAGCCGCGCGGCGCTTCGTTTTTTGTTCAGCAGGCCGGTGCCGATCGCGCCAGCATGTAATTCGCCCACACTACGGAGGTTTTATGACACGCTTTTTCGCACCACGCCCGCTGGCTCTGCTGCTCTGCGCAGCGGGGGCTCTGACATCCCTGAACGCGCTGGCCTTCCAGCAAAGCGGCAAGATCACCGCCGGTTCGGACATGACCTTTTTCCCTTACGAGTATATGGAGAACAACAAGCCGGCGGGGTTTGATATTGAACTGCTCGACGGCCTGGCGAAGAGCATGGGCCGCGAGGCGGTGAATATCGATACCCGCTTCCCCAACCTGATCCCCGGGCTGCAGGGCGGGCGCTTCGATATCACCAACTCGTCGATGTACATTACCGCCGAGCGCCTGAAGGTGATCGACATGGTGCCGTACCTGAAAAGCGGGGAAGCGATCCTCGCCCGTAAAGGGAGCGACTATCAGCCAAAGACCCCGGAAGACTTCTGCGGGCATAAAATCGGCTCGATGGGCGCCACCTCGTGGCTGGCGCAGTTGCAGAAGCTTTCCGCCGACTACTGCGTGAAGAAGGGGCTGAAGCCGATTGCGCTGAGCGTCTATACCACCGACCCGCAGACCACCCAGGCGCTGCTGTCGCGCGCAGTGGATGCGCAGATCACCGACGCCGCCGTGGCGCGCGGGGTGGTGGAAAAGCTGGGCGACCGGGTGGTGATCGCCTCTGACACCCTGATCTATCCGGTGCTGAACGGCTTTGGCGTTAAAAAAGGCAACACTGAGGTGAAAACCGCCCTTGAAGAGGCGCTGAAAAAATACAGCACCACGCCGGAATACGCCGCCCTGCTGAAGAAATATCACTTCCAGGCGCCGACGGCAGAGGATCTGCAGACCCTGATGCCAAAAGCGGAGTAATGCCCATGCGCGATACCGATGAAGAGCAGATCCGCATCGACCTGGCGGCCACCTTTCGCATCATTGCCCATCTTGGCATGCATGAGGCGGTGGCCAACCATTTCAGCGCCGCGCTCTCCGCCGACGGGAAGACGTTTTTACTGAACCCGAAGTGGAAACACTTTTCGCGCATCCGCGCCAGCGATCTGCTGGTGCTGAACGCCGATGATGAAAGCTGCGCCGCGCGCCCTGACGTCGATGCCACCGCGTGGGCTATTCACGGGCAGATCCATCAGCGGCTGCCGGACGTGCGGGTGGTGCTGCATCTGCACCCGGTGTACACCACCAGCCTCGCCTGTCTGGCGACGCCGCAGATCCTGCCCATCGACCAGAACACGGCCCGCTATTTTAACCGGGTCGCCGTCGATACGCTGTACGGCGGGATGGCGGACACCGCGGCAGAAGGGGCCCGGCTGGCGGGGCTGCTGGCGGATAAACGCCGTCTGCTGATGGGCAACCACGGGGTGCTGGTGACCGCCCCGACCATCGGCGAAGCGTTCGACGATATCTGGACCCTCGAGCGCGCCTGTCAGATCCTGATCACCGCCTGGTCAACCGGCCAGCCGCTGAAGGTGCTGTCAGACGCGGTGGCGGAAAAAACCGCCCAGGACTGGGAGAAGATTGCCGATTTCTCCCGGCAGCACTTTGCCGAGATGAAGCAGTTGATGATCGACCTCGATCCCTCCCTGGTGGACTAACCCCGCGCCAGCCCGGGTCAGCCCGGGCCATCGCTGGCCGCCGCCAGCAGCGGCACGATGATATCGCTGAGCGGCGTCGGTATGCCGTGCTGACGCCCGCGACGCTGCACCACCCCGTTACGAATATCCCACTCCAGCGGTCGGCCATGCAGGCGATCGATCAGAATAGAGGTGCTCAGGTCGGCAGGCGCCCGATGAAAACCGGCGATAATCTCCTCCGGCACGCTGTCGCTCAGGACGGCTCCTTCCGCCCGCGCCACCTGCAGGCATTCGCGCAAATAGGCCAGTCCGAGAGCGGTGATCTCCTCCCGGGCGAACATCCCGGCGCGTCGTCCGGTCAGCACCATCAGTCCGGCGACGGCGTTCTGCAGCAGTTTACGCCAGGCCACGGTGGTAAAATCGGCCGCCAGCTCCACCGCGCAGCGGGTTCCCGCCAGCGCCTGCTGCACCCGCTCCGCCCCCGGCAGGTCCGGCAGCGTCAGTCGCGGCGCGGCGCGCAGCCAGACGGAAGCATCGGCGTCGCGCTGCGCCGGAAACCAGACCACCGACGGCAGCACCGTCGCGCCGCCGGTCAAAGGGGCAAACTGCTGGCGCTGCTCGACGCCGTTTTGCAGCACGCATACCACGGTGTCCGGCGAACACAGGGCCGTCAGCCAGGGGGCGATGGCCTCCGTCTGGGTGGCCTTCACCGCGACAAACACCAGGTCGAAGGGGGCGGCTATCGCCGTCGGGTCGGTGAGCACCGGGCCGGGCACCACGATCTCACCCTCATCAGTGCGCAGCACCAGCGACGTATGGGCAGTGCGCCCGCAAACCACCGGCGCCCTTCCCACCGCAAACAGGGCGGCGGCGATAGTCGTGCCGATGGCGCCGGGACCAATTAGTGCAACCTCAGGAAATGCTGTCATGCCGAAGACCTCCTCATCATTCACCGCCCTGCGCGGGCAAAGATTGCCCTCCACAGTAGCGAGAAAGCGCGGAGGTCGGCAAGCGGGATGTCGGGAAAAGCGATGCGCCTTCCCCGACGGAGGGCTAGTAACGCACGCAGACCGATTTGGTTTCGCACCAGCCGTCGAGCCAGTCCGGGCCGAAATCGCGACCGGTACCGGACTGCTTCATGCCGCCGAACGGCAGGTTGGCGTCAATCAGGGTATGGCTGTTGACCCATACCGTCCCGGCCTGCAGGCGGTCGGTATAGTTGAGAGCCTGAGTCAGGTCGCGGGTCCAGACGCTGGCGGTCAGGCCGAAATCGCTGTCGTTGGCCAGGCGCAGCGCCTCCTCGCCGTCAGCCACCCGCACCAGGTTCACCACCGGGCCAAACACCTCCTCGCGGGTAAGGCGCAGCCCGGCGTCCGGGTTGACCACCAGCGTCGGCGGAATATAGTACCCCCCGGCATCCGGCCCGGCGCTGCCGCTGATTAGCTCCGCCTTCTGCTGGCGGGCCTCTTCGAGGTAGGCCGCCACCTTGTCGGAGTGGGCCCGGGAGACCACCGGGTTGATCTGCGCCGTCTCCTGCATCCCCGGTCCCACCTGCAGCGATTTCACCGCCTGCTCGAAACCGCTGACCAGGGTGTCAAACAGCGGCGCTTCAATGTAGATCCGCGAACTGGCGGCGCAGACCTGTCCCTGGTTGAGGAAGCTGCCGGTCATCAGCCCCTCAATGACCCACTGGGGATCGGCGTCTTTGAGCACAATCGCCGGGTTCTTGCCCCCCAGCTCCAGCGTCACGCGGGTCAGTCGGTCGGCGGCCACCCGCGCAATCTGTTTCCCGGTGGCCGTCGAGCCGGTAAAGCTCACCTTCGCCACCTGCGGATGCGAGGTCAGCGCCGCGCCGCAGCCGGCGCCGCTGCCGGTGACCACGTTGAACACCCCGTCAGGAATGCCCGCCTGGGTCGCCAGCTCCGCCACCCGCAGCAGGGTCAGCGGGGTGGTTTCCGAGGGTTTGATGACGATCGAGCAGCCCGCCGCCAGCGCCGGCATCACCTTCCACATACCGATCATCAGCGGGAAATTCCACGGAACGATGCCCGCCACGACCCCCACCGGCTCTTTTTTGGTCCACGCCTGGTAACGGGCCCCTTGCGGGAACGGGATCGAGACGTCCAGCGTCCGGCCGCTGATTTTGGTGGTCAGCCCCGCGGTGTAGCGCATCCAGTTCAGGGTGCAGCCGACCTCGAAGGCGCGGGAGATGGCGATGGATTTACCCTGCTCAAGGGTCTCCAGCTGCGCCAGCTCCTCGCCGCGCGCCTCCACCAGATCGGCAAAGCGCAGCAGGATGCGCTCACGGTCGGCCGGGGTGCGACCGGCCCAGCGGCGATCGACGAAGGCGCGCCAGGCGGACATCACCGCCCGGTCGACATCCGCCGGGCTGGCGTCGGCGGTGGTGGCGATCGCCTGCCCGGTGGCCGGATCCCAGACGGTTAACCGGTTTTCGCTCTGCGCGGCGCAGGGAGCGCCGTCGATATACAGGCCATGCTGACGGTCTAAAAACTGCTGGACGCTGGCAAGCAGCGCTATCTGAGAGGTGGACATACCCTTTCCTTATTCTTCGCGGATAGTGCTTTCAGTCTATGTCCGGTTGGCGGCTGGCGCTTTTTTCTCTGTGACATTCGTTTGCGCCGCTGTGACAGTCGCCGCAATTCCGTCGCCTGCCCTGACAGAAATGTGCCGCAGGTAATAGTTCTTTCATATACCCGCCATCGCGCCCTTGCCTGAGGCGGCATAAATGCAACAATGCAGAAACATTATTATTACAGGAGAACGGCGAATGATGACCACGGCTGAGGGGGGGCTGGCCTACCAGCGCTGGCTGGCGACGATCAATCAGGTCTGCGGCCATTTCGCCGCCCGGCCGCTGGAGGGACGCTTTCACGGCGAGATTGACGCCCGCTACGCCGGCAGTCTCAAAGTCAGCACGGTCACCGCCGCCGGCGTCAATCTCTACCGCACGCGCAATGAGATCAAACGCGATAACGACGCCTGGTTCTATACCGTGTTTCAGCTCGCCGGCGAAGCGGTGATCGAACAGGACGATCGCCAGGTGACCCTGGCGGCGGGGGATATCACGCTGATCGACGCCTCCCGCCCGTGCTCTATCGTCTGGCAGCAGACCTCGCGTCAGGCTTCGCTGTTGCTGCCGCGCCAGCGGGTGGCGCCGACGGGCGAGATCGCCACCGCCTGCCGGCTGGACAAGTCTCTGCCGATGGTGCAGCTCAGTCAGCGCCTGCTGCTGGAGAGTATGGGCGGCACGACGCTCTCCGCCAGCGAGAGTGAGGCGGCGCTGGACGCGATCGCCTGCCTGTTGCGCCCGGTGCTGCGCCAGCGCGAGCCGACCCCGTCCCGGCGGGACCAGCAGTTTCAGAAGATCATTGCGTTAATCGACGCGTCCATTCAGTCGGAACACCTGAGGCCGGAGTGGCTGGCCAGCGAGACGGGAATGTCGGTGCGCAGCCTCTACCGGCTGTTTGCCGACAAAGGGCTGGTAGTGGCGCAGTATATTAAGAACCGGCGGCTGGATCTGTGCGCCCGGGCGTTACAGAACGTCCATGACGACGAAAAGCTGGCGGGGATCGGCTACCGCTGGGGCTTCAGCGACCACAGCCATTTCTCCACCGCCTTTAAGCAGCGCTTCGGCGTCTCGCCGGGCGAATACCGTAAGCGCTGCCGCTAATTATTTGCGCAGCCACTGGCCGTTCAGCCCCTGGACGTACTCCCCGGGCTGAGCGCGGGCCACCAGCTTCTGTCCGGCCATTTTCGCTACCTCATCCACCGGCAGATTGTTGTCATCCGCCAGCTGCTGGTAGCTTTCACTGCGCGCGGCGTTAATCTGCTTCACCAGCGCCAGCGTCTCTTTATCCTGACGCAGCGGCGCCAGATAGCCGTTCAGCGTCTCCCCCACCCGCCCCTGCTGGCGCGCTTCGTTCAGGGTCAACGCCAGCGCGGGCGCGCTGAGCAGAGTCAGCGCCAGCGCCGCGGTTAACAGTCGTTTTCTCATCGTCGCCTCAGAACAAATCGCTGCGGGATTTCAGCAGGTTTTCCACATCCTTATCGACCTTGATATGGATCTCATGCTCAATTTTGACATTCATATTGATGGTGATGGGCTCTTTCGACGCCGCAATTTCGATACGCGGCGTACAGCCGGCGAGCAGCATCGACGCCACGATGGCCAGTAACAGCTTCTTCATTTAGGTTCCTTACATGTCTTACCGTCCGTACAGCGCCGCACGGGCAGCGTGGCATTTTGCTCAAGCCACGCCTGTAAATTGTCGCCGAAGCGTAAACTGCGCCACAGATCGAAAATATTCTCCTCATGAGCGTAGTTTAAATGCACGGTACTGCTTTTCCCGTCCACCCGGCTGGTGCCGTTGATGGCGGCCTTAAGCGTCAGCACGCCCAGATTGGTGAGGTTAATCTGCGTCGATGAACGGGAGATCTCCATATAGCGCAGCCAGTTGATCGCCGCCCCGGCGGAGACGTTGTCCGCCACCAGCGCATCGGCGGTGTCTTTGTCGAGCCGCAGCGTCATCGGTCCGTCATTGCGCAACCAGCCGTCGTGGATAATCCATTGATTGTTCTCCAGCCACAGCGGCAGCGCGCCGCTCACCGCCCCGGACATGGCGAACTGCTTCACCTTGACCGCGCTGGTCAGTTCGCTGCTGGAGATGTGCTGCAGACGGATCAACGCCGGGTCGCGCTGCGGCATGCGCAGCTGCAGCAGGGTCAGCTTGCCGCCTAACAGGTCGACGCTGACGTCGCTAAGCTGCAGCGGATTGGCCTCGCTCCATGGCCAGGTGCCCTGCAGGTCCGCCGTCAGGTTGCGCGCGGTGACCTGATTGACGATTTCGCCAATGCGCAGGGAGACCGGACGGCGGGTGCCCAGCTGCCAGTGGCCATCGCTGAAGCGGAACGGCAGAACGAAGTCGACGCCATTGATCTGGTTATCCGGCATCCAGGCGCTGCCGCCCTTCAGGACGCCATGGCCGCCCGCCTCAAATCCCTGCCCGGCTGCCGCCGAGAAGGCCACCTGCGCATAGAGACTGCCTTCGCGCAGGTTCATCTTCCAGTCCGGCGGCACCAGCGGCTGGAATACCGTCAGCGACTGTTTAGGCCACCAGGCCTGGCCGCGCAGCCGTTCGCCATCCCAGCGCCCGGTCAACCGCACCGGGCCAATGGTATCGGCGTGCAGCGCGCCGGTGAACTGGAACCACGTCGGATCCCGGCCGTCGACAGCGAATTTCAGCGTCGACGCCGGGAGATAGCTGCCGCCGGAGAAGGTGGTTTTTGCCGCATCCAGCGACAGCGCGCCGGTCAGCCGCGGATGCTCAGCGTCGCGCAGCCAGCGAATCGGCTGCTCGAGGGTCAGACGCGGCGTGCTGACCCGCATCGTGCCGTACTCGAGCTTATCGAAGCCAGTGGAGAGGCTGCTCAGCGTAATGGCATTGTCCCGCCACTCACCGCTGCCCTTCACATCCCAGCGCGCCTGCATTGGCGTGAAATGCCCCTCGCCCCAGTAGCGCCACTGCCAGCGGCCGCTGTCGGGCAGAAAATCGTTCGCCAGGCCGTCCAGGTGCAACGTAAAGTCGCCCATCTGCTGCTCATGGGCGCGGAGGATCGCCTGCAGGCGGCCATCGACGCCCTGCTGGGTAACCTTCACCCCGGCCAGCGGCCAGCGGATTTCGTCAATGTTCAGCGCGTCGATCACCCGCCCGCGCGAACGCAGTAGCGCCCCGGGGTGAAACGCCAGCTGCGGGCTGACCAGCGACCCGCTGAGCTGAGCCGGCAGCGCGGCGTAAAAGATCATCTCCCCCAGCTTGGCCTCGCCGGTGAGCCGCAGCGGCAGGTCGCTGTTATCCATGCTTAACTTGCCCGGACCGATATTCAGCACCGCGTTGCCTTTGCCGGCATGCCCCTCGGTGAGCACATTTAAGCGGCCGCTGACGATCATCTGTTCCGTGCCCTGCTGCCAGTTACCGACCGACAGCGCCACGCGGCCGCTCAGCGGATACGCCTCGTAGCGGGTGCGCCAGCGGCCGTCGCTGATGGTGATCCGTTCCGGGGTGATCTCCCACGGCAGGTCGAGAATGGGCTCCACCTCGCCGCGCGGGGTGACCAGCAGCTGGCCGCGATTATGCTGCCACGCCAGCTCGGCATCGATCCATTCTGCGGTCTGCGGAAATTCGAAGGTGCCCTGCATCTGGCCATCGACCGGCAGGCCATCCGGCACCAGCGGCAGATGGAAGGTCCCCACCAGCTTCACCGGCGGCTGATCGTCAGTCAGCCGGGCGCTGAACTGGCTGACAGTGAGCGCCTGGCCGCGCAGGCGCGCCTGCAGGCTCAAATCATTCCCGGCGAAGCCGATATCCTGCTGCGCAGGCGTCAAGGACATCACCAGCCGCCCCTGCCATTTTTCCCACGGCGACAGCCGCAGGTTCTCAATGGTTAACCAGCTGTAGGGCAGCATTGATTGCCATTCGGCGAGGGTGCGCGGCGACCCCGGCGCGGGATCGCTGGCCGGCAGTTTGCTCAGGCAGGCGCTGTTGATCTCCAGCTGGCCAATATGCAGCCGCCAGCGGCTGGGGCGCGACAGACGGGCATCGGTCACCCGGGCGAGCTCACAGTCGCCCACCAGATAGCGCAGATCGGGGATCAGCAGGGCGGAGCGCGTAAGACGCGGGCTCTCCTGCAAAGCGATATGAGTCCCCACGGGCAGCCAGATGCCCGCCAGCGTCGGCACCCAGTGGGTCAGCGTCAACAGCAGGGTTAGCGGCAGTAACACCAGCGCTAGCACCAGCGCGATGGCGGCTTTATATTTACCCTTCATGGGCAGTTAATATCCTGATTCAACATAAGTAAAAGCCGAAAGGCGCCCATTGTGACACGTTCGACCAGTGAGTGAAAGTTTGCGACCTGTTAAAGCATAGTTGCCAGCCGGTATCGCGGCGCGGCGATCGCTCGTCACTATTTAGCTTTTGTTTAAGCGCTACCTGCCACACTCCAGCCAGTTCGGTTTTGCTTGCGGGAGAGACAGTGTCGTTAATTATCTCGCTCATTGAGAGCGCACAGGGCCACTATCCATTGGTATTACTGATGGTTTTCCTGCTCACCTTCACTAAATCCTGCGCGCTGGTGTCGCTGGCGATCCCGGGCACCTCCGGCCTGCTGCTGCTGGGGACATTCGCGTCCGCCAGCCTCGGTCATTTCCTGTTAATGTGGTCCAGCGCCAGCCTCGGCGCCATCGGCGGATTCTGGCTCTCGTGGTGGTTAGGCGTTCGCTATCGTCACCGCCTCACGCAGTTGCGCTGGCTGACCGCCGAGCGGCTGGCCCGCAGCCGACTCTTTTTTCAGCGCCGCGGGCTGTGGGCGGTCTTTTTCAGTCGCTTCCTCTCTCCCCTGCGCGCCACCCTGCCCCTGGTCAGCGGCGCCAGCGGCCTGCCGCTGTGGTCGTTTCAGCTGGCTAACGTTACCTCCGGTCTGCTGTGGCCGTTTCTGCTGCTCTCCCCCGGCGCTTTAAGCCTGAGTTTGTGGTGAAAAAACTTTGTCTTTCAAAGAGATTCCGCAAATCCGCGATATGCTCTAGAATTAGGATAAGCACCTGCTATTTAAACTATTTTTTAATAATTGTACGATTATTTTAAATATGCTACCGTGACGTTATAATCACTGGAGAAAAGTCTTATGAAAATCGCGGTTTACAGTACGAAGCAGTACGATAAAAAGTACCTGCAGCACGTTAATGATACCTACGGCTTTGAACTGGAATTCTTCGACTTCCTGCTGACAGAGAAAACCGCCAAAACCGCCCACGGTTGCGAAGCGGTATGCATCTTCGTCAATGACGACGGCAGCCGTCCGGTGCTGGAGGAGCTGAAGGCCCACGGCGTGAAGTATATCGCCCTGCGCTGCGCCGGGTTTAACAACGTCGACCTCGAGGCGGCGAAAGCGCTTGGCCTGCGCGTCGTGCGCGTCCCGGCCTACTCGCCGGAAGCGGTCGCTGAACATGCGATCGGCATGATGATGTCGCTTAACCGCCGCATCCACCGCGCCTACCAGCGTACCCGTGATGCCAATTTCTCCCTCGAAGGCCTCACCGGTTTCACCATGTACGGCAAAACCGCCGGGGTGATCGGCACCGGGAAAATTGGTGTGGCGATGCTACGGATCCTTAAAGGCTTCGGCATGCGTCTGCTGGCTTTTGATCCGTACCCAAGCGCCGCCGCGCTGGAGCTGGGGGTGGAATATGTTGACCTGGCCACGCTGTACAAGGAGTCGGACGTGATCTCCCTGCACTGCCCGCTCACCGACGAAAACTACCATCTGCTCAATCGCGAGGCCTTCGATCAGATGAAGGACGGGGTGATGGTGATTAACACCAGCCGCGGCGCGCTGATCGATTCCCAGGCGGCCATCGATGCCCTGAAGCACCAGAAAATCGGCGCGCTGGGGCTGGACGTTTATGAGAACGAACGCGATCTGTTCTTCGAAGACAAATCCAACGACGTGATCCAGGACGACGTCTTCCGTCGCCTCTCCGCCTGCCACAACGTGCTGTTCACCGGCCATCAGGCGTTCCTCACCGCCGAGGCGCTGATCAGCATTTCGGAGACCACCCTGGGCAATCTGCAGCAGGTCGCCAACGGTGAAACCTGCCCGAACGCTATCGTCTGATTCCTTTCCCTTTTGTGCTCCTCTCCCCGGGGGAGCACATTCAGATAATCCCCACAGATCCCCGCTGCGATACCGTTACACTGGCTTTGTTTTATTAGTAATGTGAATGTTTTGGAGTAAAAATGAACAAATTTGCGGCATTACTGGCGGCAGGGTTGCTGCTGTCCGGCTGTGTCTATAACAGTAAGGTGTCCACCGGCGCGGAACAGCTACAGCATCATCGTTTCGTGTTGACCAGCGTCAACGGCCAGGCGGTGAACGCGGGCGACCGGCCACTGGAGCTGAGCTTCGGCGAGAAGACGGCTCTTACGGGCAATATGTATGTTTCGGGCAATATGTGCAACGGCTTCAGCGGGGAAGGTAAGGTGTCGGACGGCGAGCTGAAGGTTAAATCGCTGGCGATGACCCGGATGCTGTGCCACGATGCCCAGCTCAATACCCTTGACGCGACCATTGGTAAGATGCTGCGCGAGGGCGCGCAGGTCGATCTGACGGAAAACCAGTTGACGCTGGCGACCGCCGACCAGACGCTGGTCTATAAGCTCGCCGACCTGATGCACTAGCCGGCGTGGTGAACCCGCTGCGGGGCTGCCATTAATAGCCGCAGCTTCCGCCCGCCAGCGCCTGCTCGCTGCAGCGTTTACCGTTCGGCAACGCGCACATGCCGATCGCCGAACCATCGAGCTGACGAGCCACCGATAACGAGCCGCCTATCATGGCGCAGTTGGCCTGACCGGCGTCGCTCATCGCCGCCCGCATTCCTGGCGTGACGTGCGCCGCCGTGGCCTGCTGGACGGGTTCACTACTGCACGCCGACAGCAACAGCGCCGCACATCCCACTAATATCGCAGCTCGCATTTTCTCTCCCCTCGGAAACGTCTTAAAAAGCAAACCCAAGAATAATAGGCAGCGTGGCGCGCGGCGTCGAGAGGGGAAGTACGTATTTATGCGTCTCATTAACATTTTCTAGCAAATTTCTGCCTAAAGGTTGATCTCCCCCGGGTTCGCCACCGGACAATCGCTGGCCTTCATGCTCTGGAAAGCTACTTTCTCCGCGAACCGCGCAAAATATTGATCTGGTCACGGGTGGCCGCCGCATTGAGGACACAAATGCAAAAATGGCGGCATCAACGGTTTGCTAAACTACCTCTTATATAATTACAGGGCGCGTCGCGGTTTTACGCGTCCATTCTTTTGCGCAATGTAAGGGTGTCTTCCTATGATTACTATTGATGGTAATGGCGCGGTCGCTTCCGTCGCGTTTCGCACCAGTGAAGTTATCGCCATCTACCCGATCACGCCCAGTTCAACGATGGCGGAACAGGCCGACGCCTGGGCCGGCAATGGGCTGAAAAACGTCTGGGGCGATGTGCCCCGCGTGGTCGAAATGCAGTCGGAGGCAGGCGCCATTGGCGCCGTACATGGCGCGCTGCAGACCGGCGCCCTCTCCACCTCCTTTACCTCATCGCAGGGCCTGCTGCTGATGATCCCCACGCTGTACAAACTGGCCGGCCAGCTGATGCCGTTTGTCCTGCACGTCGCCGCCCGCACCGTCGCCACCCACGCGCTGTCGATCTTCGGCGACCATTCCGATGTGATGGCGGTCCGCCAGACCGGGTGCGCCATGCTGTGCGCCAGCAGCGTTCAGGAAGCGCAGGATTTCGCGCTGATCTCGCATATCGCCACTCTGCAAAGCCGGGTGCCGTTTATTCATTTCTTTGATGGTTTCCGCACCTCGCACGAAATCAACAAAATCGCCCCGCTAGCGGATGACACGATTCGCGCCCTGCTGCCGCAGGAAAAAATCGCTGAGCATCGCCAGCGCGCGCTCAATCCGGAACACCCGGTGATCCGCGGGACCTCGGCCAACCCTGACACCTACTTCCAGTCGCGGGAGGCCACCAACCCGTGGTACGACGCGGTTTATGATCATGTCGAGAAAGCGATGGATGACTTCGCCGCCGCCACCGGCCGCCAGTACAAACCGTTTGAGTTTTACGGCCATCCGCAGGCGGAGCGCGTCATCGTCATTATGGGCTCGGCCATCGGCACCTGCGAAGAGGTGGTCGATGAACTGCTGAGCCGCGGCGAGAAAGTCGGCGTACTGAAGGTCCGCCTCTATCGTCCGTTCTCCGCCGCCCACCTGTTGGCAGCGCTGCCGGAGAGCGCCCGGGCGGTGGCGGTGCTGGATCGCACCAAAGAACCTGGCGCGCACGCGGAGCCGCTGTATCTCGACGTGATGACCGCCCTGGCGGAAGCCTTTAACTGCGGCGAGCGCGAGACGCTGCCGCGGACCATCGGCGGCCGCTACGGTCTCTCTTCCAAGGAGTTCGGTCCGGAATGCGTGCTGGCGATATTCCATGAGCTGCAGGCCGCCCAGCCGAAGCCGCGCTTTACCGTCGGCATCTATGACGACGTGACCAACCTGTCGCTACCGCTGGGCGAAAATACCCTGCCGGCAGAGGCCAAGCTCGAAGCGCTGTTCTACGGCCTCGGCAGCGACGGCAGCGTGTCGGCCACCAAAAACAATATCAAAATCATCGGCAACTCCACCCCGTGGTTCTCCCAGGGGTACTTTGTCTATGACTCGAAGAAGGCGGGCGGCCTGACCGTCTCCCATCTGCGGGTCAGCGAAAAGCCGATTCGTTCTTCGTATCTGATTTCGCAGGCCGATTTCGTTGGCTGCCACCAGCTGCAGTTTATCGATAAGTACCAGATGGCCGAGCGGCTGAAGCCCGGCGGCATTTTCCTGCTCAACACGCCGTACAGCGCCGATGAAGTCTGGTCCCGCCTGCCGCAGGAAGTGCAGGCCACCCTGAATCAGAAAAAAGCGCGTTTTTACGTGGTCAACGCGGCGAAGATCGCCCGCGAATGTAGCCTCGGGGCGCGCATTAATACCGTGATGCAGATGGCCTTCTTCCATCTGACTCACATCCTGCCTGGCGACAGCGCGCTGGCGGAACTGCAGGCGGCCATCGCCAAAAGCTACAGCAGCAAAGGTCAGGAGCTGGTGGAACGCAACTGGCAGGCGCTGGCCCTGGCCCGCGAGTCCCTGGCGGAAGTGCCGCTGCAGCCGGTGAATGCCAGCAGTCCGAACCGCCCGCCGGTGGTCTCCGACGCCGCGCCGGATTTCGTCAAAACGGTCACTGCCGCCATGCTGGCCGGCCTCGGCGATGCGCTGCCTGTCTCCGCCCTGCCGCCGGACGGCACCTGGCCCATGGGCACCACCCGCTGGGAGAAACGCAACATCGCCGAAGAGATCCCGATCTGGAAGGAAGCGCTTTGCACCCAGTGTAACCACTGCGTTGCCGCCTGCCCGCACTCGGCAATCCGCGCCAAAGTGGTCGCGCCGGAGGACATGGAGAACGCCCCTGCCAGTCTGCACTCGCTGGACGTTAAATCCCGCGATATGCGCGGGCAGAAATACGTTCTGCAGGTCGCCCCGGAAGACTGCACCGGCTGCAACCTGTGCGTGGAAGTGTGCCCGGCAAAAGATCGCCAGAACCCGGAGATCAAGGCCATCAATATGATGTCGCGCCTGGAGCATGTGGAAGAGGAGAAAGTGAATTACGATTACTTCCTCAACCTGCCGGAAATTGACCGCAGCAAACTGGAGCGTATTGATATCCGCACTTCGCAGCTGATCAGCCCGCTGTTTGAATACTCCGGCGCCTGCTCGGGCTGTGGCGAAACGCCGTATATCAAACTGCTGACCCAGCTGTATGGCGACCGGATGCTGATTGCCAATGCCACCGGCTGCTCATCCATTTACGGCGGCAACCTGCCCTCGACCCCGTACACGACCGACGCCAACGGCCGCGGCCCGGCGTGGGCCAACTCGCTGTTTGAGGATAACGCTGAATTCGGGCTCGGCTTCCGCTTAACCGTCGACCAGCATCGCCAGCGCGTGATGCGCCTGCTGAGTGAATTCGCCGACCAGCTGCCGGCAGAACTGAATGCGGCGCTGCATGCCGAGGCGACGCCGGAAGCGCGCCGCGAACAGGTGGCAGCCCTGCGTCAGGCGCTGGACGGCGTGCAAGGCGCTGAAGAGCTGCTGACCGATGCCGACGCGCTGGTGGAGAAATCCGTCTGGCTGATCGGCGGCGACGGCTGGGCCTACGATATCGGCTTCGGCGGTCTGGACCATGTGCTGAGCCTGACGGAAAATGTCAACATTCTGGTGCTGGATACCCAGTGTTACTCCAACACCGGCGGCCAGGCGTCAAAAGCCACCCCGCTGGGGGCGGTCACTAAGTTTGGCGAGCATGGTAAACGTAAGGCGCGCAAAGATCTTGGCGTCAGCATGATGATGTACGGTCATGTCTATGTGGCGCAGATTTCGCTGGGCGCGCAGCTGAACCAGACGGTGAAAGCGATTCAGGAAGCGGAAGCCTATCCGGGGCCGTCGCTGATCATCGCCTACAGTCCTTGCGAAGAGCATGGCTACGATCTGGCGCTCAGCCACGATCAGATGCGTCAGCTGACCGCTACCGGCTTCTGGCCGCTCTACCGCTTCGACCCGCGTCGGGCGGAAGAAGGTAAGATCCCGCTGGCGCTGGACTCCCGCCCACCGTCAGATGCCCTGGCTGAAACGCTGCTCAATGAGCAACGCTTCCGTCGCCTGAATGCGCAGCAGCCGGAAGTGGCGGAGCAACTGTGGAAAGACGCTGCCGCCGACCTGCAGAAGCGCTACGACTTCCTCGCCCAGCTGGCGGGCAAAGCGGAGAAATCACCGAGCGAGAGCTAAGATTATTTTCCTCCCGCAGCCATAAAAAAAGCCCGAACATAAAGTTCGGGCTTGTCGTTTTACCGATAAACAAAATCATTCCGCAGAATGAGACGGCAAATAAAAATGCTTGGCATGACAATAAAGGCATATAACACCCGAATAATACGCGATCAAACTGAATATGTATAATTTTTATTTTGTATATTATTTGTAGATATATTCACCATAATTATCACCATTACTTCAGACGTATTTTATTTAGATTTTACTTATATCGTAACAATTGAGTCTTACCATATCTCAGACCGCTCCTTTAGCATGAGTTCACTTCCTTCCCGGAAGCTAGAACATAAAAACAGTTAAAGGAATTACTTCATGAAAAGAAAAGTACTGGCCCTCGTTATTCCGGCTTTATTAGCCGCTGGCGCTGCGCACGCGGCGGAAATTTATAATAAAGACGGAAATAAATTAGATGTCTATGGCAAGGTAGACGGTCTGCACTATTTCTCCAGCGACTCGAAAAAAGACGGCGACCAAACTTACGTTCGCTTTGGCTTTAAAGGCGAAACCCAGATCAACGATATGCTCACCGGTTACGGCCAGTGGGAATACAACGTTCAGGCCAACAATACCGAAAGCGCCGGCGATCAGGCGTGGACCCGTCTGGCCTTCGCCGGTATCAAAGTGGGCGATTACGGTTCTTTCGACTACGGTCGTAACTACGGCGTGCTGTACGACGTCGAAGGCTGGACCGATATGCTGCCGGAGTTCGGCGGCGACTCTTACACCTATGCGGATAACTTTATGGCAGGCCGCGCCAACGGCGTCGCGACCTACCGCAACAGCGATTTCTTCGGTCTGGTGGATGGTCTGAACTTCGCCCTGCAGTATCAGGGTAAAAACGAAGGCCAGAACGCCCAGGATATCAACGTCGGCACCAACAACCGCAGCAGCGACAGCGATGTTCGCTTTGACAACGGCGACGGTTTCGGTCTCTCCACCTCCTATAACTTCGGCATGGGCATCAGCGCGGCTGCGGCCTATACCTCTTCTGATCGTACCAACGACCAGATGACCCAGACCAACGCCCGCGGCGATAAAGCCGAAGCCTGGACTGCCGGTCTGAAGTACGACGCCAACGATATCTACCTGGCGACCATGTACTCTGAAACCCGCAACATGACCCCGTACGGCAATGACGGCGTGGCCAACAAGACGCAAAACTTCGAAGTCACCGCTCAGTATCAGTTCGACTTCGGTCTGCGTCCGGCTATCTCCTACCTGCAGTCCAAAGGCAAAGATCTCTATAATACCGGCAGCTACGCCGATAAAGATCTGGTCAAATATATGGACGTCGGCGCCACCTATTACTTCAACCGTAATATGTCCACCTACGTTGATTACAAAATCAACCTGCTGGATGACAACGACAGCTTCTATAAAGACAACGGTATTTCTACCGACAACATCGTCGCGCTGGGTCTGGTTTACCAGTTCTGATGCGCCAGCCCGCCGGTTCCGGTGGGCTTTCTCTCTCTCTGCATCGCAGCAGCTAAAACAAAACAATATATCCCACAGCTTAAAATAGCCGTCCGTTTAGTGATATAGTCGTGCTCAGTCAGTGCCTGCCCGAGGACGTCCATCATGCATCATCACCCGGTAAAATCTTCCCGAATTATCTCTGTCGCCTATGATGACGCCTCCGCCACGCTGGAAATCTGTTTTTATCACCAGCCGCCGTTGCAATATACCGGGGTTCCACCGCGTATTTTTCGTGACTTTTTACAGGTGGTGTCAAAAGGCCGATTTTATGACGGCGTGATAAAGGGAAAATTCCCCGAACGCAAGCCACGTTAATGTCAAAGTGTGACTGCGGTCATGATACAAAACGTGCCATAATGCCGTACAATATGAGGGGATACTTAAACAGGAGGTTTTATGAGCAGAATGATTCTTGTCCCCATCGATATCTCTGATAAAGAATTTACTGAACGCATTATCAGTCACGTTGAATCGGAAGCGCGGATTGACGACGCTGAGGTCCATTTCCTCTCCGTTATCCCTTCCCTGCCTTATTATGCCTCACTGGGAATGGCCTATACCGCCGAACTGCCTGGTATGGATGAGCTGCGCGAAGGGACGGAAACGCAGCTTAAAGAGCTCGCGAAGCAGTTCTCTATCCCGGAAGATCGGAAACATTTTCACGTTGCCGAAGGATCGCCGAAGGATAAGATCCTGGCCCTCGCCAGGTCGCTACCCGCCGACCTGGTGATCATCGCTTCGCACCGGCCGGATATGACCACCTATCTGCTGGGCTCCAACGCCGCCGCGGTGGTCCGCCACGCCGAGTGCTCGGTGCTGGTCGTTCGCTAACGCCTCAGCCCGCCGCCCGGCGGGCTTTTTATTTTTACTTCTCCCCCTGCCCGCAGCGGAAAGTGCCGGAAAGATGCTGACATTCCGCCCCTGAATCCGTACCATACACGCCACGGTTGTCTGTCAGACCTCATTAATTGCTACGCGCCAGCGCCACGTTGTCCAGCGGCTGGCAGAACGCGTGCTCTTCTGATGCCACACTATGAATTGAGCCACTATTACATGCTGCAAAATCAAGAAATCAGTAAAAATGTACAACACCAATAAGTTGTGCCCCCTCCAACCAACTGAATTTATTTTATTTTTCCATACAGCCAGCCCCCACAGCGCCGGCCGCTGGTCCTGGTACCTGAATCCACCCGGGAATGGATGAGGCAGGCTATTCGAGGAAAAGAGGTGAATGAGATAATTGCAGATGGTGCGGTACCTGCTGATCATTTCACATGGCACCCCGTTTTCCGAGCGGTGGACAACGTTAGGAATCAGGGGGCGTAATTGATTGAGGCTATTAAAATCCAATAACCTGATAATACCCGCACTATGCTGAAAGCAGACCTTGGTGTTCTGATTGCCTTTTGCTTCGGGAATGCCCTCAAAGCGCATAAGTTAAGGAAGTTGCTCAGGCTCCGACGGCATCTTTAGGGCTGGTTGATAAAAAATCAAAATTGTGAACTACTTTCACCGATAATAAATTCAACGTAATAAAAAACCGCCGGCGCGAGTTTCAATCAGAAGTCATCTATTATCACGTTAAGATAGGTAAGATAACGCAACTGTACCGATCAGCTACTCTTTGAAACCAGGTTTGCCATTTCTGGCCCGCCATTCTTTCACTTCCTTAACAACCCTTTCCGGACTATCCTCTCGGCCCTTTGGAGGATAGAAAATTACATCAGAACCATCAGGGTGTTCAGTGATACGTTCAAACTCTAAAACATTTTGCACATCTTCATCTTCGGTTGTATTATCCGGTTTAAATATCTTTTCCACAAAAGCTAAAAACTCAGATTCGGTGTAATCAGAAATGCTTTTTTTATTGTCCATCATTTACCACCATTGCTTAGTGAACTTCGACATGGCTTTTTGTGCATCATAACTCGCCAATTCTCAACACCATACACATCACCGGTATTTTAATAGCTTTTGCGTGTTCTAATTCATGTTTAAGCCTCCCCCCGACATGCTCATTTTACGAATGAACGACCATCTTTCTAACTTGATACTCCCTAAGCTAGCTTGTTCAAACCGCTCAGTTAGCTCAGTGGTATCAGAAACCGCCTTCCAGAAAGCTCTCCCGAATGAATGAAAGTTCGAAAACTCACAGCCACGAAATTTATCAGCAATCACACCGGGAACAGGAGAGCCTAACTCGTCTCCGCTTTTTTTCAGCCAACCATGACTAACCTGCTCCCCTTAACCAGTGATTTTGCCAGGTAAATCTCTAGAGCTTGCCAACATAACATCACTTGGCTCGACTCCCATTGCAAGAGCATCAGGCTGCTAGATCTCTCAGTACACAAAATCCAGGTAGGCTAGCAGTATTTACGGTTGAGATGGACGAAATCTTATGGTTCCACGCGCAATGCCTGGCTTTCCGGGCTCATACTTACATTTTCTCATTGCTGATCTTGTTTCTCTAAAAAAGAGCTCAGCACCAGTTGTCTCAACAGAAGTCACTTCCCCTTTTTCATTTACTGAGGCAGCGTATTTTACAGTGCCACTAATCCGATTAGCCATGGCAGAAGCTGGATAATAAGGATTAGGGCAACTTATCCGCACAGGCACCACTTCTTCTTTATTTCCTGCAGCAAGTGCCAAGTTTGATATAAGAACAGCGCAAACCAGAAGTAATGTTTTTTTCATAACCGATACCAATTGTTGTTTTCCTTATGTCTATAGATCCCTAATACGCCTTTTTCATGCAACGCCGGAGGATGCGGCTCCACTTCTTCATCCCCGCTGGTATGGAGGGAATTATATATCACAGCCGGGTTAGCTGCGCGCTTTGCGTACTGCGGGGGATTGAGGCATCGCCATTCTTCCGCGGGGCTACTCCTTCCCTATAACGCTTCCATTCACCTATATTCCATTAAAAAATGAGGAGTTTCGACTTATCATTTAGGGTCAAGTAAAGTAAACACCTCTCTTACAGCCAGATTTCCAATCTTATGTGAGCCCCAAAACCCGGCACTGATTGCCGGGTATTTTATTGCTTCCCAGGTGCTTTTACGGTTTCTCACGCCCGGCACATCTCCGGCGAGTTACCTCTCACCAGCGCCTCAGCAAAAGGCCTCGGTATGGCATTAGCAGCAGGAAACCGGACGATACAATTGCTCGGCCCTGCCCTGGACGCGCTCAAAGCGCAGCATGAACTGACAGCTGGACATCCGGTCGCCACTATCACGTTTCACCACAGGGAATACGGCTCAAGCGAGGAACAGAATTTGCGACTTGTTGTCATGCCGCGGAGACGGAAAGGCGAGCAAAAACCCTGCTACTCGCACAGCAGTATAGGCAGCAGATGGGAAGCTGCAGTAAAACGCGCTGGCATTCGCCGCAGGAATCCGTACCATACGCGGCATACTTTTGCCTGCTGGCTCCTGACGGCTGGCGCAAACCCGTCTTTTATAGCCAATCAGATGGGGCATGAAAACGCGCAAATGGTGTACGACGTTTATAGTACATGGATAGAAGAAATGAACGGCGACCAGGTTTCTATGTTGAATTCCCGGCTTGGGCTTTAACACATTTTGCCCCCTATATGCCCCTTTAAGATTTTGAGAATGTTAATAATGCAAGAAAATCAAGAACTTACAAAGAAAGAGAAATACAACATCGATAAGCTGCAGAAACGTCTGCGCCGCAACGTCGGTGAGGCGATCGCCGACTTCAATATGATTGAAGAAGGCGACCGCATTATGGTTTGTCTGTCAGGCGGCAAGGACAGCTATACCATGCTGGAGATCCTGCGTAACCTGCAGAAAAGCGCGCCCATCTCCTTCTCGCTGGTGGCGGTGAACCTCGACCAGAAACAGCCCGGGTTCCCGGAGCATATTCTGCCGGCTTATCTTGAGCAGCTGGGAGTTGAATACAAGATTGTCGAAGAGAATACCTACGGCATCGTCAAAGAGAAGATCCCGGAAGGGAAAACCACCTGCTCGCTCTGCTCTCGCCTGCGTCGCGGCATTCTCTACCGCACCGCCAGCGAACTCGGCGCCACCAAGATTGCCCTCGGCCATCATCGCGACGACATCCTGCAGACGCTGTTCCTGAATATGTTCTACGGCGGCAAAATGAAAGGAATGCCGCCGAAGCTGATGAGCGATGACGGCAAACACATCGTCATCCGCCCGCTGGCCTACTGCCGTGAAAAGGACATCGAGCGCTTCTCCCAGGCCAAGGGCTTCCCGATTATTCCATGCAACCTGTGCGGGTCGCAGCCTAACCTGCAGCGCCAGGTGATCGCCGATATGCTTCGCGACTGGGATAAGCGTTATCCGGGACGCATTGAAACCATGTTTAGCGCGATGCAGAACGTGGTGCCTTCGCACCTGAGCGACGTTAATCTGTTTGATTTTAAAGGCATCACCCACGGTTCTGAGGTGGTGGACGGCGGCGATCTGGCGTTTGACCGGGAAGAGATTCCCCTGCAGCCTGCCGGCTGGCAGCCGGAGGAAGAGGACGCCCGGTTAGCTGAGCTGCGTCTGAACGTAGTGGAAGTGAAGTAACCCGAAAGCGTCTCAGGCCGCCGCCTGAGACGCGCTATTCTGCCCTTACTTCAGCAGTCGTACGCGGCAGGCTTTGCCTTTGATCTTACCGTTTTGTAACTGCTTATACGCTTTCTGCGCCATATTCTGGCGGATCGCCACATAGACGTGGGCCGGGTGGACGGTAATTTTGCCGATATCGGCGCCATCAAACCCCATATCTCCGGTCAACGCTCCCAGCACATCTCCCGGGCGCATTTTCGCCTTTTTTCCGCCGTCGATGCACAGCGTCGCCATCTCCGCCGTCAGCGGCGTGATAGCGTTGCCCGTCGGCGCCGGCAGCCAGTTAAGGGATAATTGCAGCATGTCGGCCAGAATGGTGGCGCGCTGCGCCTCTTCCGGCGCGCAGAAGCTGATAGCCAGACCTTGTTCGCCGGCGCGTGCGGTACGGCCGATGCGGTGAACATGCACCTCCGGATCCCAGGCCAGCTCGAAGTTCACCACCAGCGCGAGAGATTTGATGTCCAGGCCGCGGGCGGCGACGTCGGTCGCCACCAGAACCCGGACGCTGCCGTTCGCGAAGCGCACCAGCGTTTGATCGCGGTCGCGTTGCTCGAGGTCACCGTGCAGCGATAATGCGCTCTGCCCGGCGGCGTTGAGCGCATCGCAGACCGCCTGGCAATCGCGCTTGGTATTGCAGAACACCACGCAGGACGCCGGCTGATGCTGGCTGAGCAGACGCTGGAGCAGCGCAATCTTGCCGTGGCGGGAAACTTCAAAGAACTGCTGTTCGATAGCCGGTAACGCATTGACGCTGTCAATCTCAATCGTTTCCGGATGACGCTGCACCCGGCCGCTGATCGCCGCGATCGCCGCAGGCCAGGTGGCGGAAAACAGCAGCGTCTGCCGGTCAGCCGGCGCGAAGCGGATCACCTCGTCGATGGCGTCGCTGAAGCCCATATCGAGCATGCGGTCCGCTTCATCCATCACCAGGGTCTGCAGCGCGTCGAGAGAAACCGTCCCCTTCTGCAGATGATCGAGCAGACGGCCCGGGGTGGCGACGATAATATGCGGGGCGTGCTGCAGTGAATCGCGCTGAGCGCCAAACGGCTGCCCGCCGCAGAGCATCAAAATCTTGATGTTCGGCAGGCAGCGCGCCAGACGGCGCAGCTCGCCGGCAACCTGATCGGCCAGTTCGCGGGTCGGACACAGCACCAGCGACTGGGTCTCAAAGCGCGACGGATCGATATGCTGCAGCAGGCCCAGCCCGAAGGCGGCCGTTTTTCCGCTGCCGGTTTTTGCCTGCACGCGCACATCTTTCCCCGCGAGGATCGCCGGCAGGGCGGCGGCCTGAACCGGCGTCATCGACAGATAACCCAGCTCGTTAAGGTTGGCTAATTGGGCGGCAGGTAAAACAGTCAGGGTAGAAAAAGCGGTCACAATGTATTCTCGTATTAAAGGACAGACGATCTGCAGGCGCGTATCCTCGCAGATCTCCGCGCCTGATGCGACAATTTAATCGGCTCTTCATCAGGCGGCGGATCGGGCTGAGGCTGCGGGCGCGGTCGCGGATCGGGTAAAGGAACCGGATCGTTCGGCTCGGGCGAGATGGGGATGGACTGGGCTGTCAGCCCTGAAGCGTAATGCATAGTGGCCTCCCGGAAAGTGATACGGGCGTACCCGCAGGCGTAAACGGCCTGAAGACCGTCGGGTGTCTTAGTAAGCGTAGAAGCTGGTCCGGAGAGCGCAAAAAAAAAGCCGACTCAACAAAGTCGGCGTCGTACGAATCAATTGTGCTATGCAGTAATTCAAAAAAGGAAGTAAGACAATATGGAGCGCAACGCCCATCGCTTGACGTTGCATTCACCTGCGAGAGAGATATTGCCCTGAATGGGTAGAGGGTTTATTGATTTCGCTCAAACATTGCCGGGTTTTCCCGGCATCGTCACCGCTAAAAGGCGATTCTTTACAACCATTTACTGCGATGTAACCACCACGCAACACCACCGATGACAACGACTAACATCAGGCAGAAGAGGCTAAAGCCCAGATGCCAGCTGTTACCTGGGATCCCTCCGAGGTTGACGCCGAACAGGCCGGTTAAAAAGGTGCTGGGCAGAAACACCATCGCCATCAATGACATCGTATAGGTCCGCCGCGCCAGCGACTCCTGCATAATCTGGGCGATCTCATCGCTCATGATCGCCGTCCGGGCAATGCAGCTGTCGATCTCGTCCAGCCCGCGCCCCAGCCGCTCGGCGATATCCTGCATCCGCCGCCGCTGATCGTCGCTCATCCACGGCAGGCGTTCGCTGGCCAGCCGGGCGTAAACATCGCGCTGCGGCGCCATATACCGGCGCATCACAATCAGCTGCTTACGCAGTAGCGCGAGAAAACCGCGCGGCGGCACCTGCTGATCAAGCAGGTCGTCTTCGAGGTCGATAATTCGGTCGTGCAGTTGTTCAATAAACTCACTGGCATGATCGGTCAGCGCGTCGCAGACTTCCACCAGCCAGCTGCCGCCATCCGTCGGCCCATTGCCCTCCTTCAGGTCTCCCAGCACATCGTCCAGCGCCAGCACTTTGCGCTGACGAGTGGAGACGATCAGCCGCTCATCCATATACAGACGCATCGCCACCAGCTGGTCTGGCCGTTCATCGGTGCTGCCGTTGATGCAGCGCAGGGTAATCAACGCCCCGTCGCCGATCCGCGTCACCCGCGGTCGGGTGCTCTCGCCCGCCAGGGCATCGCGCACGTTATTGGGCAGCAACGGGGTGGCCGCCAGCCAGTCGGCGCTGTCGCTATGGGTATAGTTGAGATGCAGCCAGCAGGGCTTCTCTTTGTCGATAATATCGTCATCGGCGAGCGGCTTCACGCCCCCCTGCCCGTCGAGCACCCACGCGAAGATCGCGTCCGGTATCTGCAACTCCGAGCCTTTAATCGCGTCCACTCAACCTCCGTTAATCCATGCCTGTCGCATTGCGCGCACTCTGTATAAGGTACGCGAAAGCGCGCTTTTTTGCTGTTTATTGCCCGGTGAATGAGGCTAATCGCTTCATTAAAAAGCGCTTTCCCCCGGGCCGCGCCCGCTTTCCTCATTTAACGTTAAAGTGTAGTGAAATCAAGTTCTTCAGGTTTTGCGCGGTTCACTGCGACCTTTTGCGGTTTATTTTGCGGCTTTTTGCTGTATTATGCCGCTTATTGCGTCAATTTGCGGAGTCCCTCGCCATGCATAAGCTCGCGCGACAAAAACACATCCTTGACCGGCTGAGTGAAACCGGTCAGCTGAGCATCAGCGAACTGGTTGATGCGCTGCAGGTGTCGGCCGATACCATACGCCGGGATCTCAGTGAGCTGGAAA
Organism: Klebsiella sp. GG_Kp146; assembly: GCF_040061975.1. Taxonomy (NCBI): domain Bacteria; kingdom Pseudomonadati; phylum Pseudomonadota; class Gammaproteobacteria; order Enterobacterales; family Enterobacteriaceae; genus Klebsiella; species Klebsiella sp. GG_Kp146. The sequence continues at coordinate 41,605 of NZ_JBEAHA010000046.1, read as the reverse complement.
ACCAGGGGGTACTGCAGAAAAGCCACGGCGGCGCCATCGCGCTTAACGTCCCGGCGATGACGCGCCAGGGAAGAAACGCCCTGCTCCCCGGAACGAAACAGCGTCTGGGCCAGAAGGTCGCCGCGCGCATCCCCTCCGGCTCGACGCTGTTTCTCGACGCCGGCAGCACACTGCTGGCCGTCGCTACCCAGCTGAAAGGCCCCATGACCGTGATCACCGCTTCGCTGGATATCGCCCAGCTGTTCAGCGACCGCGCCGATATCCAGCTTATCCTGCTTGGCGGCCAGTGGGACAGTGAACAGCGGCTGTTCGCCGGCAGCGCCACGCTGTCGCTGGTGGCGCGCTACCGCGCCGATATCGCGATTCTCGGCGCCTGCGCGTTGCATGCCGAACTGGGCCTGAGCGCCAGCCAGGAGGCCGATGCGGACGTAAAACGCGCCATGCTCGCCGCCAGCGCGGAACACTGGCTGGTGGCGGACCATACCAAAGTCAACCATTGCGAACCCTGGCTGGTGGCTGGTCTCAGCGACATTCACCATCTTTTTCTCGATCGTCCCTGGCCTGAGCTGGGGGATGACCCTGTCCTCTCTGTACATATTGCTGACGCTTAACAACGTGGAGAACCTGATGAGTAACAACACGATAAATATCGCCCTGATTGGCTATGGCTTCGTCGGTAAGACTTTCCACGCGCCGCTTATCCGTTCGGTGCCGGGCCTGAACCTGGCCTTCGTCGCCTCGCGCGATGAAGAGAAAGTCAAACGCGACCTGCCGGACGTCACGGTGATCGCTTCCCCGGAAGCGGCGGTCCAGCACCCGGATGTCGATCTGGTGGTTATCGCCTCCCCCAACGCCACGCACGCGCCGCTGGCCCGCCTGGCGCTGAACGCCGGCAAGCATGTGGTGGTGGACAAACCCTTTACCCTTGATATGCAGGAGGCCCGGGAGCTGATCGCCCTGGCGCAGGTTAAACAGCGGCTGCTTTCCGTCTTCCATAACCGCCGTTGGGACAGCGACTATCTCGGTATCCGTCAGGTTATTGAGCAGGGCGCCATCGGCACGGTGAAACATTTTGAGTCCCATTTCGACCGGTTCCGCCCGGAAGTCCGCGTCCGCTGGCGCGAGCAGAACGTCCCCGGCAGCGGCTTATGGTTCGATCTGGGGCCGCACCTGATCGATCAGGCGCTGCAGCTGTTTGGTCTGCCGCAGTCGGTACAGGGCAATATCGCCACCCTGCGCGACGGCGCGGAGGTCAACGACTGGGCGCATGTGGTCTTAAACTACCCGGCGCATAAAGCGATCCTCCACTGCAGCATGCTGGTCGCGGGGGGCTCCTCGCGCTTCACGGTGCATGGCGATAAAGGCAGCGTTGTCAAAGCGCGGGCCGACCAGCAGGAGAGCCAGCTGCTGGCGGGTGTGGTGCCGGGAAGCGCCGGCTGGGGCGAGGATGAGGATGGGCTGGTTATCTATGACGCCTCGCTGCAGACCCAAACCCAGCCTACCCCGCCGGGCGATCAGCGCCTGTACTATATGCAGATCCGCGACGCGCTGAAGGGCCTGATCGCCAATCCGGTGCCGCCGGTGCAGGCGCTGGCGGTGATGGCCGTCCTGGAAGCGGCGGCGCGCTCTGCAGAAAGCGGCGTGGCGCAGACCCTCGACCTGACCGACGACGAGCGCAACGCGCTGCGCTAAGCCTGTCGCTACTCCGGTTATCTGCGCGGCCCGCAGGTAACCGGATCGCCACCCCGACTGTAGAAATAATCACTGCCTGTCAGCAGATTATCCTTTCTTTATCCTGCGTTTTTGCCTAAAGCACCGCTGGAAATTTCAGCCAATTGGGAGGAGGATAGAGAACAGATCGATCGTGATGAGAACAAGGTTGCTGACGCTGTGGACGCGGTGACCGCAATACCGGACAGGAGAAGCTCATGTACTACACGTTAGGAGATACCACTCTCCATTTTTATCGCTATCAGTGCAAATTCTACGTCGCCCACTGGGAAGGAGGGAACGTGATGGACGAAAAATTTAAACCGTTTATCGAGCAGATCACTGAGAAGACCGGGCTGGACGCGAAGCGCGTCGAGACCGCCGCGCGCGATTATTTTACTAACGTGGATTAACAGGCAGCCTGTTGCGGTATACCGAAGGCCAGGCCGACGCGCCTGCCGTTGATCTCCCCCCTTCCGCCGCCACGGCCCTCATTCCCGCTGGCGGCTCTCCTTCCCCACCGGCGATAAACAGGATAACGACCAGCCAGAACCCCAGGCTGTCTGCCCCACGCTTTTGTCAATTTCCAGACCGATAACGTGAGATGTCATTTATCGTAATTATCTATTTCCCCGTGATTTTTAGTCGAAACAATATCGCCCTGCCGCCAGGCAGGGCGTCGGCGACTACCGCTCCTCCAGCGCCGCCACCGGCTCCGGCGCGCTTTTCCTGCGCAGCAGATAGCCTGCGGCAAGGATCAGCAGCCATACCGGGATCAGGCAGACGGAGATGCGGATGTCCGGGGTCAGATACATCACCACGAGGATCCCGGCGAGAAACAGCAGACACAGCCAGTTTGTCAGGGGATAGGCGAAACTCTGGAAAGCCGTTACCTTCCCGGCCCGCTGCATGGCGCGGCGGAACTTAAGATGAGTGATGCAGATCATCGCCCAGTTGATGACCAGGGCGGCCACCACCAGGGCCATCAGCAGGGCAAAGGCTTTCCCGGGCATCACATAGTTAATCACCACGCAAAGCGCCGTGGCGACGGCGGACACCGCCAGGGCGGTCAACGGGATCCCGCGGTGGTTCACCCGCAGCAGCGCGCGCGGGGCGTTGCCCTGCTGAGCCAGGCCGAACAGCATCCGGCTGTTGCAATAGACGCAGCTGTTGTAGACCGACAGCGCGGCGGTAAGCACCACCAGATTGAGGGCGTTGGCCACAATATTGCTGTCAATGGCGTGAAAGATCAGCACAAAGGGGCTTCCCCCTTCCACGACGTTCCGCCACGGGTAGAGTGACAGCAAGACCGCCAGCGACCCCACATAAAAAAGCAGAATACGGTAGATCACCTGGTTGGTGGCTTTGGGAATGGTTTTATGCGGTTCGTCGGCTTCCGCCGCGGTGATCCCCACCAGCTCAAGCCCGCCGAAGGAGAACATGATCACCGCCATGGCCATCACTAAGCCCGTGATACCGTTAGGGAAAAATCCCCCGTCCTGCCACAGGTTGGCCACCGTCGCCGCCGGCCCGCCGTGACCGCTAAATAACAGATAGCAGCCAAAGGCGATCATGCTGATGATGGCGGCCACTTTGACAATCGAGAACCAGAACTCCAGCTCGCCATACACTTTGACGTGCGTCAGGTTGATGGCGTTGATCGCCACGAAGAAGATTGCCGCCGACAGCCAGGTGGGTACCTCCGGCCACCAGTACTGAATATAGATCCCCACCGCCGTCAGCTCCGCCATGCTTACCAGCACGTACAACACCCAGTAATTCCAGCCGGACATAAACCCGGCGAAGGGCCCCCAGTAGCGGTTGGCGAAATGGCTGAACGACCCCGCCACCGGCTCCTCTACCACCATTTCGCCAAGCTGACGCATGATAAAGAAGGCGATAACCCCGGCGATGGCGTACCCCAGCAGGACCGAGGGGCCTGCCATACGGATCGTTTGCGCGATACCTAAAAACAGTCCGGTGCCGACCGCCCCCCCGAGGGCGATCAACTGGATATGGCGGTTTTTCAACCCGCGCTTTAACTGATGCTCTTGCTGCGTTGTCATCTCTGACCTGCCCCTGTCTGTAAAAAGTCACTTTCGCCGGTAGCAACTTTCAGGCCAGTGGATCGTCGCGGAGCGTCAGACCAAAACTAATCCATTGAATGATATTGAAATATTATTTTCCAGTTCGTTCTGAAAGCTGGTCATCGCGCCGCTGACCTGGCGCATAACGCGCGAAAATTGGCCAGATGACGCACAGATCATGAGAAAACAAGTGGCTTAATGCATGATGCTGACCCGTTTTGGTGCATCCGGTTTGCCGCCGTCGGGTCAGGCTTCACGCCAGGCAAAAAACTGTTAGGCTGGTAGCCACTTTTACGTTCCGCTAGTGGCCACTATGTACAACATCGACGACTATGATCTGAAAATTCTTACCCTGCTGCAGGCCAATGGCCGTTTGACCAATCAGGAGCTTAGCGAGCTTATCGGCCTGTCCGCTTCCCAGTGTTCGCGCCGCCGTATCGCCCTTGAACAGGCGCAGCTTATCCTCGGCTACCATGCGCGTCTGGCGCCGGATGCCGCCGGGCAGGAGATGCTTGGCCTGATTGAGGTGCGCCTGCTGAATCACACCCCACAATGCGTGGAGAGCTTTCATCAGATGCTCAGTGAAGTGGACGCCATTCTGGACGCCTGGAAAACCACCGGCGACGCCGATTATCTGCTGCGGGTAACGGTCCCGGACCTGCCCGGACTGAGCCATTTGATCAGCCATATTCTGGCGCAAAATAAAGGGGTGGCTCATCTGAAAACCGCCGTCGTGCTCAACCGCCTGAAGGAGAACGGCCAGCTGATGCCGGGCACGCCCTCGCTGCGCTGAACCGGAGCACAGTGCCCTGCGCTGGTGCAGATGCGGGGCCAGTCAATGCGTGATAAGCAGTAAATTCGCACAACTTACGCATTTCATAACCATTATGCGCACGACCCGTGCGATTTTCTCTTTCCGACAGAACAACAGGTTAGGCTAAACCACGGCTATTTTTTCCGCAACCAATCGCCCGGGCACGCTCCTCTGGTGCGATTTTTGCAAACAAGAGCTTATCCTTGTTAACGAAAAGATAGTGCTTATTTATGGATAACGTCCTTTCCCCTGAAAAACTGACCCACACCTGGCTGGAGGATGCCCTGGCGCTGCTGTTCGGCACGCTGATGATCTCCTTTGGCATTATCCTGTTTCGCCAGGCCGGCGCCCTGACCGGCGGGACGGCAGGCATGGCCTTTCTGATCCACTACGCCACCCACCTGCCGTTCGGCGTGGTTTTCTTCGCCATTAACCTGCCCTTCTACTGGCTCTCCGTCCGGCGGATGGGCGCCGCCTTCACGCTGAAAACCTTCTGCGCGGTCGGACTGGTGTCGCTGTTCTCCGACCTGCACGGCTACTTTATCCATGTCGATCGCCTGAACCCCTATTACGCCACCCTCTTCGGCAACATCATGGTTGGTATCGGCTTTGTGGTGCTGTTCCGCCATAAAGCGAGCCTCGGCGGCGTCAATATTCTGGCCCTCTATCTGCAGGATAAAAGCGGCATCCGCGCCGGTAAATTCCAGATGGTGGTGGACGCCTGCATCGTCACCGCCTCGCTGTGGGTGGTTAGCCTGCCGATGCTGCTGGTCTCTGTCCTCGGCGCCGTGATTTTGAATTCGATTATCGCCATGAACCACCGCCCAGGACGCTACGCGGTGTAATGGCTTCACCTTTAACGGTCATTTCAGGAGTAACCACTGTGTTCCAGAACGTTGACGCCTACGCGGGCGATCCTATCCTGTCGCTGATGGAGGCCTTTCAACAGGATCCCCGGGCAGACAAAGTTAACCTTAGCATCGGGCTGTACTATAACGAGCAGGCCATCATTCCTCAGCTGGAGGCGGTCCGTCAGGCCGCTGACCGGCTGCAGAGCCAGTTGCACAAGGCCAGCCTCTATCTGCCGATGGAGGGACTGGCTCCCTATCGCCGCGCGGTCCAGACGCTGCTGTTTGGCGAACATCATCCGGCGTTGCGTGCCGGACGCATCGCCACCATCCAGACGCTGGGCGGTTCCGGCGCGCTGAAGGTGGGTGCTGATTTCCTCAAGCGCTACTTCCCCGACTCCGCGGTCTGGGTCAGCGATCCAACCTGGGAGAACCATGTGGCCATCTTTGCCGGGGCGGGTTTCGAGGTGCATACCTATCCCTGGTTCGACAGCGCCACCCGTGGGGTCAATTTCCCCGCTATGCTTGCCGCCCTCCAGCAGCTCCCGCCGCGCAGCATCGTGCTGCTCCATCCTTGCTGCCATAATCCGACCGGGGCCGATCTCGCCCCCGAGCAGTGGGATCGGGTGATTGAGGTGTTGATCGCCCGGGAGCTGATCCCGTTCCTCGATATTGCCTACCAGGGTTTTGGCCGCGGGCTGGATGAAGATGCCTATGCCATACGCGCCATCGCCAGCGCCGGACTGACGGCGCTGGTCAGCAACTCGTTCTCGAAGATTTTTTCACTGTACGGCGAGCGTGTCGGCGGCCTGTCGGTGGTCTGTGACAACGCCGATGCCGCCGGGCGCGTGCTGGGCCAGTTGAAAGCCACCGTGCGCCGCAACTACTCCAGCCCGCCGGGGTTTGGCGCCCAGGTGGTGTCGCAGGTGCTCAACGATCCCGAGCTGAATGCCCTGTGGCAGGGGGAAGTGGAGGCCATGCGCACCCGCATCAGCGCCATGCGCGTCGCGCTGGTGAAGGCTCTGCAGGCAGCCCTGCCGGCGGTGGATTTTTCCTATCTGCTGACCCAGCGCGGCATGTTCAGTTACACCGGCTTTAGCGTCGATCAGGTAGACGTTCTGCGTGAAGAGCATGGCATCTATCTGATTGCCAGCGGTCGCGTCTGCGTGGCCGGGCTCAACCACGGCAATATTGCGCGGGTAGCCAGCGCCTTCGCCGCGGTCTGCGCACGCTGATCCGCTTTCCCGCTGGCCGGGGCAACCCCGGCGCGGTATAGCAGTTATTCGCGACGCAGTCGGCGAGCCAGGCGGGTGCCCAGCGTCTGAATAAGCTGGACAATAACAATCAGCACCAGGGCGGTGGTGAGGGTGGCAAAGGCGTCGAAACGCTGATAGCCGTAGGTGATCGCCAGGTCGCCGATCCCGCCGCCGCCCACCGTTCCCGCCATGGCGGTCGCGCCAAGCAGACCGATGGTCGCGGTGGTAAGGGCCAGAATCAACGACGCCGCCGCCTCCGGCAGCATGAAATGCCAGACGGTCTGCAGAGGGGTAGCGCCCATGGCGTCTGCGGCCTCAAGGATCCCCTCATCCACCTCCAGCAGCGAGCTCTCCACCAGCCGGGCAATATAGGGGGCGACAAAAACGATCAGCGGCACGATGGCCCCCGCGGTGCCGATAGTCGTGCCCACCAGCAGCCTGGTGAAGGGCAGGATCACAATCAGCAAAATGATAAACGGCAGCGAGCGCAGCACGTTAATCAGCGGATTCAGCGCCTGATGCACCACCGGGTTGGCCACGATGCCGCCAGGACGGCAAACCACCAACACAATTCCCAGCGGGACGCCAAGCAGCGCGCCAAAGCCCAGTGAGATGGCGACCATAATCAGGGTATCATGCAGCGCCAGCAGAAACTGCTCGCCGGTAATGGCGGTATCAATTAGATCAAACATGGATGATTTTCACTCCTGCGTCGGCCAGATGGGTGATGGCGCGTTCGGTTTCGTCAGGCTCGCCGAGGAGTTGCACAATCATAAATCCCAGTATCCGGCCCTGAACTTCGGACATGCTGGCAAACAGGATATTCACCTCGACAGCATACTCGCGGATCAGGCGGTTAATGATCGGCTGCCGGGCCGTCGCGCCGATAAATTCGAGGCGTAAAGCCCGGGCGCCGTTGTCGCGTTGCAGGAGCGACGCCACCCGCTGCGGCAGACGATCGTGCACCACCGACTGCACAAAACTGGCGGTGACCGGATGCTGCGGCTGGGCAAAGAGATCGAAAACCGTCCCCTGCTCAACAATGCGCCCGGCCTGCATCACCGCCACCTTGTGACAGATTGTCTGGATCACTGACATTTCATGCGTAATCAGCACAATGGTGATGCCATAGCGGCGATTAATCTCCTGCAGCAGCAATAAGATCTGTACCGTAGTATGGGGGTCGAGCGCCGAGGTGGCTTCATCGCACAGCAGCACCGACGGGTTGGTGGCCAGCGCCCGGGCGATACCGACCCGCTGCTTTTGCCCTCCCGACAGCTCATTCGGGTAACTGTGCATTTTGTCGCTCAGGTCGACAAACGCCAGCAGCTCCGCAACCCGCGCCTGGATAAAGGCCTTGTCGCGTCCCTGCAAAATAAGCGGGATAGCGATGTTATGAAATACCGTTTTCGAATTCAGCAGATTAAAATTCTGAAAGATCATGCCGATATCTTTTTTGATCGCCTGCAGGCGCTGGCCGCTGCAGTCCTGGAGCGACTCACCGTTCAACACCACCTCGCCCTCACCCGGCGTTTCCAGACGATTAATCAGCCGCAATAAGGTGCTTTTTCCTGCGCCGCTATAGCCAATAATGCCGAAAATATCGCCCCGGCCGATACTGAGATTAATATCCTGCAGGGCCAGAACCGGATGCCCTTTTCTGTTAAAGGTTTTACTGACATGGCGAAATTCTATCATCGCGTTATTCATTTTAAATAATCAGGCAGCAGGTAACCATCATACTGCGGATGGCTGAGAATATATTTTTTGAAATCGGCAGAGTGATAGCCGTCGATGATATCTTTGGCAAACTGCGCCTTCTGATTTTTACCGGCAACGGTCACAACGTTAATAAAATGGCTGGTGGCGGCTTCCAGCTTTAATGCCGAGGTAAGCGCCATGCCGCTGGAGACGGCGAAATTGCCCTGAATCAGGCCATAGTCGACGTCCGGCAGCGCGCGAACCTGCTGGGCATTGTCCATCTCCTTAAGCACGATGTTATAGGGGTTGGCAACGATATTACGCTGCGAAAAGGTGGCGGGATCGCTGTCCGGTTTAATCTTCACCCAGCCGAGACTTTCCAGCACCAGAACCGCGCGATATTCGTTCGACGGCTGGTTTGGCACCGACACCACCGTGCCAGCTGCCGGGGTGCCCAAGGTCGTCAGCTTGCCGCCGTACAGACCCATCGGCGGCGTGGGTACCTGCACAATGCCGACGTTATCGATCCCCAGTCGCTCATTGATCGCTTTCAGGTATACCGGATGCTGCATAATATTCGCTTCGATATCGCCGCGAGCTACCGCGTCATTGACCTGAATACCGTCGCTGAAATCTTTATATTCGATTTTATATCCTTTACTCAATAAATAGGGGGCGACCCCTTTTTCAAACTGCTCTTTATACGGCCCGGGGTTAAAGCCGATACGAATAATTTGATCGGCGGTGGCGTAAAAGGAGGTAGCGGATAACAGGGCGAGCGTCATTCCGAGCGCAACTGACTTGTTCATAAGGTATTTTCCAGGAAGGTTGGCGATATTGAGCGATTAAATCACAGCCGAAAGCGGGTTGTAAGCCAGAACGCCGGATTTCCTTTTGCTTATTCCTCATAAACTTTTGCCATCCCGACATATCCTAAAAACAATAATCCTTTGCATATATTGTTATTTAGCCAGGCGCAATAAATCCCTTAAAGATGGCAGATTATTGATAACGTAAACCGGGAAAATTATGCCTGATTTCGCTGCTTCACCGCTGGTGAACGCCCTGGAAGAGAATCTGTTCAGCCTGCTGGAAAAACTGGCCGCGGAGGTCAACACCGACGCGCTGCCGTTGATCGACCTCTCCAGCGGCAGTCCGGATCAGCCCACTCCGCCGGAAGTGATTGACTCGCTGCAGAGCGCCATTCATCGTCGTGAAAACCATGGCTACCCGTCGTTCTGGGGCAAGCCGCAGGTCCGCGAAGCGATCGCCCTTTTTTATCGCCGCCAGTATGATGTGGAAATCGATCCGCACAGCGAAGTCGCGGTATTTCAGGGCTCGCATATCGGTATTGGCGGCATCCCGCGGGCGCTGCTCCGTCCCGGACAATACCTCATCTCCACCGATCCCTGCTATCCCATTTACCGCTCAGCGGCGCTGCAGTCCCAGGCGGCGTTTTATGGCCTGCCGCTCAGGGCTGAGAATCAGTTCCTGCCGGATTTTAACGACCTCCCTCGGGAGGTGGCTGACAAGGCCGGGCTGGTGGTGCTTAACTATCCACATAACCCCACCGGCGCGCTCGCCACGCCGGCGCTGTTCGCCAGCGCCCTGCAGTTTGCCCGCCGTCACCAGGTGCCGATCCTGCATGATTTTGCCTATGCGGCCATCGGCAGCGCGGCCAGCGATGCGCCGCTGAGCCTTTTCTCCCAGCCCGACGCGAAAGCGTGGGGAGTGGAGACCTACACCTTCTCCAAGACCTTTAATATGGCCGGCTGGCGCTTCGGCTTCGCGGTCGGCAACGCCTCGATTATCCGGGCGTTTAAAAAACTGCACACCCACAGCTACAGCACGGTGTTTGGCGCCATTCAGGATGCGGCGATCGCCGCGCTCAGCCTGCCGGCAGAACGGATTGCGCAGCTGACGGCGGTGTATCATCAGCGCCGGGAGTGGGTTCTGCGTCGACTGGCCGCACTGCGCTGGCCGGTTCGTGCCGCACAAGGTACTTTCTTCCTCTGGCTGAGCGTGCCGCCCGGGTACCGTTCACAGGAGTTTGCCCGCCTGCTGCTGCAGGAGGCGCATATTCTGGTGGCGCCAGGCACTGGTTTTGGCGATGGGGGGGAAGGGTTTATTCGCATCAGTCTGACGGCTGGGGACGACGGGCTGAGCAAGGCGCTGGACCGTCTCGCCCGGCTGGCGCTGTTTTAGCGCCTGCCTCGCGGAGTCGTTACACCTTCAGGTAGCCCGCCATGCGTTGAATACGCGCGGCGGAATAGTCATAGCAGGCGCTGGCGGGTTTACCCAGTACGCGATATTTGGCGCCATTGTAAAAGGCGGTCTTATTCTCCTCTTCCAGAAAGCGCCGGGAGACGGTGTCGCTGAAAATACGGTCGCCATCCGACTGCGGCTGATAGCGGCTGGATTTGACGCTCTCCCAGGCCACGCCGATCGGCTTATGGTCATAGCCGGTCATACAGAACAGCCGGTTGGAGGCCAGCAGATCGGCCTCGATGGTTTTAAATTCCGCCGCCGTACGGCACAGGTCATGCTTAACAGGCAGGCCGAAGCCCATAGGTAAATTGTCATTATTCAGGCGATCCCAGAGAGTTTCCTCCATTCTAAGCGGCTGAAAATTCTGGACGTTCACTTTCACCTATCGTTGCCAGCAAAATCCGCAAAATAATTTACACTCAGACTCCTCGTGCGTTGTCTTAACGACCTGCAGGCCTTCCCTGCGCAGCTCATCCGCCGGGCCTGATACCGAGACGCCGGCGGGAAGGATATAGTCGTCTTTAACGATTAAACGCCCAGCGGGTCCCGCTGGCCAGCGCCCGCTCGAAGGCGGGACGGCCGGGGCCCGCCAGCCAGCCGGCGAAGGTGTGCAGCTGCGGGTGCAGCTGGCGCAGGGCGTCGAGGTCGGCGTGCCCCGCCAGCCGCCCGTCGTCCACCAGCCCGGTCAGCTTGTGCAGAAAAGGGCTGGCGGCCAGCACCTCGTCGGAAAATCGCGAATAGGGGATCGGCCGTCCCGCCGCCGCGGAGAATAACGCCTCCAGCTGACGACCAGTCACGCTGTCGCTGGCGATCTCGAACGTCTTGCCGGCAAACCGCGCCGGCGCGGCAAAAATCGCTGCGACAAGCTGGCCGATATCCTCCACTGCCAGCACCTGCATCCTCCCCTCCGGCAGCATAAAAAAGTGAAAATGACCTTCATCAAGGCCAAAACCGGGCATCACCAGCAGCTCCATAAAGGTGGCGGGCCGCACGATGGTCGCCGCCAGCGGCAGGCGGTGGATATGCCGCTCAATCGCCGCTTTGGTGTCATAATGCGCTACGCCGGTCGGCGTCTCCCCCGCCGCGCTGCCGGAGCTGTACACCAGATGCTTCACCCCGCACTCGACGGCAAGGTCGGCGATGGTTATCCCGTAGCGCACCTCCTGCTCATCGGTTACCGTCCCGCCCGGCGAGCTGGGCTGCACGCTGAAGACGCCGTCGACCCCGGCCATCGCCGCCCGCATTGCCGCCCGGTCTTCAAAGGCGCCCACGACCAGCTCCGCTCCCCGCGCCGCCAGCGCAGCGGCCCCGGCGGAGAAAGGATCCCTGACCAGCGCCCGCACCCGCCAGCCGCGGTGCAGCAGCGCCCGCGCCACCGAGCCGCCCTGCTGGCCGGTGGCGCCAAAAACCAATACGCTCTTGGCATTATTCATCAGCGTTCCCCCTTGTCAGCAGATCGTTGTCCGGCGTCTCGCCAGCGATACTCCCCTGGCCTGTCCTCCTCCAGCCAACCGCAGGAGGGTCCGGCGAAATGCCCGGTGAACCATTGGGCATGATGGCTTGCGCACCACGCCATCATCTCGCGTCGCGAGCGTTCCGCCTGCCGGGGATCGCCGCAGAACGCCGAGCTCCAGTGCGGATGGGTAAACTGGCGCGGGGAATGAAGAAGATCGCCGGAGAAACAGGCGTAGTCATCGCCAGAGGAGAGGATCAGCGCGGCATGGTCCGCACTGTGGCCGGGGGTAGGGATAAAGGCGATCCGTCCGCCGACCAGCGGCCTGGCCGCCACATCCACGGTCTCCAGCTGGCCAGCCTCGATCACCGGCAGCAGGCTGTCGAGCCACAGCGCCCGGTAGCGTTCGCTGTTCTTCACCCGCGTGAGCTCTTTTGCCGAACACAGGTAGCGCGCGTTGGGAAACAGCGGCGCCCAGCGATCGTCCCGCCAGACGGTATTCCATCCGACATGGTCGGTGTGCAGGTGGGTCAGTAGCACCAGGGTCACCTCCTCCGGGTTCACTCCCGCGGCGCGGAGATTCTCCAGATAGGGCGTATTAAGTTGATGATAGAGCGGATTGCCGCCGCGCTCCCGACCATTGCCGGTGGCGGTATCGATAACGCTCAGATCGTGGGGAGTCTGTACCACCCAGCTGTGGATTGACAGCGCGATTGGCTGATTATCGGCGTCCGCCTCCGTCACAGGGAACGCCGCGGGATAGAGCGCCGCCGACTGCAGGCTAATCTCGCGCTCCGGCACTTTGAATATCAGGCTGTCGCCTGTCTGGTAAGTTTGCATCACTCCCTCCGCGCGCATTGCGCTGGTTGATTTACCGGGGTGATATTCACTATGCTGCCGGGATAACCCACATTCAAATTGATTATCATAATGAAGAAAATCATTGAAAATGATTTTAGTCGTATCGATCTGAATTTGTTGACGGTCTTGATGGTGCTGTACCGCGAAGCCAGCGTTACCCGCACCGCAGAGGCGCTGCATCTTGGCCAACCCGCCATCAGCGGGGCGCTGAAACGGCTGCGCGAGATGTTTGACGATCCGCTGTTCGTGCGCAGCGCCAGAGGCATGCTGCCGACCCCGCGGGCGCAAGCGCTGATGACCGAGCTGCAGCCGCTGATGGAACACCTGCATTCGGCAATGTTTGGCGCCGGGGAGTTTTCCCCCGCCAGCGCGCAGCAGCTTTTCCGCGTCGGTCTCAGCGACTGGAGCGAACACTGGCTGATGCCCCAGCTGTTACCCGGACTGATGCAGGAGGCGCCCGGGGTGTCGCTCCAGACACTCGCCGCCGACCCCTTCCAGGTACGCCAGCTGCTGGAGGCGGATCGCATTGATGTCGCGGTGTCCCTCAACAAGCAGAGCCGCGGGGAGATCGTCAGCGAACCGGTGATGAGCATGGGGGTGACCACCCTGTGGTCGCCGCAGCAGATCCCCTGCCGCGGGCCGTTGTCGGTGGGCGATTTCGTCGCCTGGGAACATGTGATGGTGGCCTATCGCGAAACCGGCCACGGGGAAATAGATCGCCAGCTCGCCAGTCAGGGACTCGCGCGGCGCGTGCGCTTCGCCACGCAGAATTTCTCCACCTTTCCCCTCCTGCTGACCACCCTGCCGCTCTTCGCCACCGTCCCCCAGGGGCTGGCGCAACGCTGGCAGGCGCAGTATGCGCTGCGCGCGGACGCTCCGCCGGTGGCCTACCCGGAATTTACCCTGTGTATACTGCGCCACAAACGCCGGGCGCAGGATCCGGCGCTGAACTGGCTGATAGAGAGGATAAAACAGGCCATGCGCGGACCATAGCGGTAGCGAATACCACCGTCATCAGGCCTCGCTGAGCGGGGGTTGCAGAACGCGCCTGCTCCAGTCGTAAAACGCGCGCACCGCCGGCGGCAGATAGCGGTTTTGCGGATAGACCAGCGACAGGGGAAGATCAGCCGCGGCCTGCTCCAGACAGGCGACCAGCGCGCCGCTCTGCAGCCAGGGTTGCGCCAGATAGCTGGCGACGCGGATCAGGCCCAGCCCCTGAACGCCGGCCTGGATATAGGCATCGGTATCGTCGACCACCAGCGTCTCCTGCATGCGGATCGCGCAGTCGCCGTCATCGAGGGAGAAAAGCCAGTCGATGGTCCGCCCGGTACGGTGGTTCAGGTATCCCACCGCCCGGTGCTGGTGCAGATCGTCAATGCTCTGCGGCCGGCCGTGGGCCGCTATCCAGGCCGGCGAGGCGAGGACCATCCAGCGGTAGCGGGCCAGAGGGCGCGCCACCAGGGTGGTGGAATCTTCGATTTGCCCGGTACGGATCACGCAGTCGAATCCCTCCTGGATGATATCTTCCACGTTGTCGCTTGAGCAGAGGATCAGCTCCAGGTCGGGATACTGCTGCAGAAACTCGCCGATCCTCGGCAAAACGCAGTGCCGGGCGAGAGATTGCGGCATCCCCACCTTGAACCGCCCGGCGGGCTGGGCCGAGCGGCCGGGAAAGGAGGCTTCCATCGCCGTCATTTCGGCCAGCAGCCGTTTACACTCCTCGTAATACCGACGCCCCTCCGCCGTCACGCTGAGCTTGCGGGTGGTGCGCTGAAGAAGCTGCGCCCCAAGCCAGGCTTCCAGCTCCTTCACTACCCGCGACACCGTTGAGCGCGGCTGCCCCAGCGCCTCCGCCGCCCGGGCGAAGCTGTGGGCATCCACAACCGCAACATACAACTGCATGGCATCCAGTCTGTCCATTTTGTGCTCCCCCGGTGGTTATTATCCCATTATGACGAACAGTCTAACCCGAAATCCTGTTCTTATCGAATGATGCCCTCCCCCCTACACTGAGCATGTAGCCAGTGAATATAAGGCTTAACTGAGCAAGGAGTTAAAATGAAAACTGATGATATTAATCTTGAGGAAAAGGTATTAGTTCTGGGAGCGGGACAACTGGGAGCCGCCGTACTGGATGCGCTGGTGCCAGCGGTGATCCAGCGCCAGGGCGCGGTCTCGGTGATCGTCTCGCCGGCGGCCTGGGATGAAACCGGCCAGCTGCGTTCGGCAAGCCACCGGGCGCTGGCCGACGCCGGGGCCGACTTTATCGCCGTCGACATCGCCGGTCGTTCACTGGAGACCCTGACCAGGGCTTTTCGCGGGTACAGCACCGTGATTAACTGCATGGGCTTTGTCGCCGGTCCGGGGACGCAGCTGAAAATTACCCGCGCGGTGCTGGCCGCCGGAGTGCCCCGCTATTTTCCCTGGCAGTTTGGCGTCAATTACGATGTGGTCGGCAAAGACAGCGGCCAGCCGGTCTGGGACGAGCAGTATGATGTCCGGACCCTGCTGCGCGCGCAGCAGGCCACGGAGTGGGTCATTGTCTCCACCGGCATGTTTACCAGCTTTCTCTTCGAGCCAGACTTCGATGTGGTGAATTTATCCAGCCGAACCCTTCACGCCCTTGGCAGCTGGGACACCCAGGTGACCGTCACCTCGCCGGCGGATATTGGCCGCCTGACCACCGCGATTTATCTGCATCAGCCGCGGATCGTCAACGAGGTGACGTTTGTTGCCGGCGAAACGACCTCTTACCGGCAGCTGGCGGACACCGTGGAGCGCGTGACGCAGCAGACGTTCAGCAAAGCCGTTCACACCCTGCCCGCCCTGCTGGACCAGCTGCGGACAGACCCGGATAACGCCATGCTGCGCTATCGCGCCGCCTTCGCCCGGGGGGATGGCGTGTGGTGGCCGATGGGCGACACCTGGAATACCCGCCACCATCTGCCGACCCAGGACATTGCCGGCTGGCTGCAGGCCGCGCGCTGATTTTCTCTCACAGGACAGAATGACGATGAACAAGCTGATTCCACTGATCGTATTGAGTTGCCTGCTGCCGCTGGCGGTCAACGCCAGGACCCTCACCGCCACCGGCGATACCCTGGATCACGCGGAAAGCAAAATTCGCCAGCAGGCCGCCCGCGAGGGCGCAACCGCCTATCGGATCATTGAGGCGCGAATGGGTAACAAAGTGCACATCACGGCGACACTCGATAACTGAACCACCGCTATCCAGCTCAGGGAGGAGCCGCCGCCAGCCCGCGCGCCAGATCAGGCGCTCATTCTTTCCCGTCGACGGTCGCGGCCCGGCGGCGCGCCGTACAGGCGAGCGTATTCCCGGGTGAACTGCGACACGCTGATATAGCCCACTTCGCCGGCCGCCTGCGCAATGCTCATCCCTTCCGCCAGCATCAGGCGGCGGGCGTGGATCAGGCGCAACTGCTTCTGAAACTGCAGCGGCGACAAGGTGGTCATGGCGCGGAAATGACGGTGAAAGACCGAAACGCTCATCCCGGCAGCGTCGGCCAGCGCGTCGACGCTGACTGGCTGCATAAAATCCCGGCGCAGCACCGCCACCGCCCGGCGGATCCGAGCAGAATGGCTGTCTGCGACGCCCAGCGCCCGGATGGCCGCCCCGTGAACACTCTGCAATAGCCAGTAATGCAGTTCCCGCCGCAGCCCTTCGCCTAACACCGCCAGCGCCCCCGGTTGATCAAACAGTCTTGCCAGCCGATAAGCGGCGTCCGTCACGTCGGCATTCATCGGTTCGATACCGACGCGGGGCGCCTCATCCGCCCCTGACGGTCCCACCTCCTGCAGCTCGCGCAGGATAGCCAGATCCAGCTCCAGCACCAGCGCGTAATAGGGAAAACGCTGACTGGCCTCGGTGATCTGGCTGGTGGTGGGGACATCCGCGGCGATCACCATCGCCTCCCCCGGACCATAGTCGAAACTTGCCAGGCCGGTGGTCACGCTTTTGCGCCCCTGCAGCAGCATGGCCACCAGCGGCCTGGCGATGGCCGCCTGCAGATCGCCGGGGTGCAGGGCCCGCACCAGAGTGATGCCGGGAACCGGGGTAACCGCCACCCCGCTGCTATCGACATGAGCATCGGCATACCGGCGGCAGAGAGCGAAGAGTTCGTCGCGCATAAGATCCTTTCAGGCAAGTTTTAAAGCCTCAGTATGCGCTATTTCCCACCAGAAGAGAGGGTATTGAGAGGAATGGGCAAAAAATAACAAGGATTGGGCAACCCGGTCTGGTAGGCACCCCCTATTGTAAGGACTCCACACACCAGAGAGGATCGAACATGACTAAGATTGCACTTATCACCGGCGCTAACCGCGGCCTTGGCCGTCAGACCGCACTGGATATCGCCCGCCAGGGTGGGGACGTCATCGTCACCTGCCGCGGCAATATTGAACAGGCGGAAGCGGTGGTGGCCGACATTCACGCTCTCGGCCGCAAGGCCATCGCCCTGCCGCTGGATATGGCGCAGACCGCCAGCTTTCCGGCCTTCGCCGACAGCCTGCGCGCTGCGCTGGGCAGCGTCTGGGGACGGGACACCTTCGACCATCTGATCAATAACGCGGGACACGGCGAATTTGCCCCGCTGGCCGAAACGCGCGAGGCGCAGTTCGACGGGCTGTTTAACGTCCACGTTAAGGGGGTGTTTTTCCTCGTTCAAACCCTGCTGCCGCTGCTGGCTGACGGCGGACGGATCGTTAACTTCTCCTCCGGACTGACCCGCGTCTCTTATCCTGGCTTCTCCGCCTACGCCGCGGCCAAAGCGGCTGTGGAGATGCTGAGCGTATACATGGCCCGCGAGCTGGGCGGGCGCGGCATCACCGTCAATACCGTCGCCCCCGGCGCTATCGCCACCGACTTTGGCGGCGGACTGGTGCGGGACGACGCGGGGGTTAACGCGCAGTTTGCCGCGATGACGGCGCTGGGACGGGTGGGCGTTCCCGAGGATATTGGGCCGATGATCGCCAGCCTGCTGCGCGACGATAACCGCTGGGTGACCGCCCAGCGGATCGAGGTATCGGGCGGACAGACCATCTGACCAGTCAGGCCAGGCTGTCGATCGCCATAAAAAAGCGGTCTTCGGTGAGAATCTGTCGCGCCTCCGGGGACTGGCGCGCCTGACGGATCAACCAGCCGCCGTCCGGGGCCAGGCTCAGATAAAACACCTCCCGGGAGCCCGCCCCGCCAGGTGTCTCAAGGCTCAGGGTCACGACCCCCTTTTCCACGCCATCCCACAGCTGCTGCGGCACGATATTGACGCTGCGCTCGCCGTTTTGCAGGCGGAGAGTGGGGATATCGTAGCGGCAGATGCCGCTATTGAGGCTGTAGCCAAGGGTGCTCAGATCGTGGAGGTGGCGGGTCGAAACCACCACCTCGATGCCCGTTCCGTCAAACCACTGATTCACCTGCCGGGCGAGCGCCGCCATCTGCTGGCGAAACATGGCGATATCCGCGGCGGCCGCCCCATCGAAGGTGGTTGTCCGCGGCGGATTTTGCTGGTGCTGTAGTTTCTTAAAAAAACGCTCCCTCGCTGTCACGTTATCTCCCTGTGCTGTGATGAAACCGGTGAGGCTGGATGAGGATGGTTACCGCCAGTTCGCTGGTTAACGAAGATTACGGGCCAATCGCCACGATGGACCCGCCGCAGAAATTTGTTTTCGACGTTACTTCGCCGCTTCAGGCCTGAGCCTTAGCTGGTTAGTTTCGGCGGTAAAAATGCGTGGCTTGTCAGGATCCAGTTCCTCACGCGCCAGCACCTGCTTCCAGGTATTTCTTTCTGTATCCGGATGGCGGAACAGGCCGACAACCGCCACGAACTTCGCCTGCGTTTCCAGCGGCATATTGAGACTGGCGTCCCCTCCGGGGTTGATCACTACGTCGCGACTGGCGAGGAGATCGGCGGCGAGCAGAATATCCCCCTCCTCCAGCAGCTGCTGGTAAACCAGCCGGTCAAAGGTCCGGCGATCTTTAAGCTGATAGATGCGCACCACCACCGGTTCGGAGAGCGAGTGATTCTCTCTGGCATCGGTGTTGAGCGCTTCGCGCGCCGTAAAATCCAGATGCAGCGTATTAATTTGCTTATAAAAAACGGCGTTGAAGGCGGATTTTGTTCCCTCCGTGACGCGCTGGGTGAGCCCGCATCCGCTCAGGCAAAGCGCTAGCAGGGACAGCAGGCAGGCGGTTTTAATTAAACTTATACGTAACACGTCGGTTTCCTTGCGATGAGGTGGCAGGCTGCAGGCCGGTATAGGTGCCCAGTTCGGTGGTAAATGTCTGTGGGATATCATCCTGACTCTCACCCTCTCCAGCGCCCAGCACGCCGTTCATACCAAGCCAGAACGGTCCGTCCCCCAGCGGCGGGACAGTCAGCAGTCGGGTCGGCGCGGTCAGGGTGATTCTGGCCCGGAATCGCCAGCCCAGATACACCCGCAGCAGGATGAGAAAGTCCCGAAACAGCGGGCCATCAGGCTTCCAGCCCTGCGCCTCCTCGGGATTATCGGTGATAAGGGCGACGAGGAGCTGGCTACTGCTGTCCATCGCTTCGTCACCCAGCGGGGTATTTCCGTCCAGTAAGAAGTCGTCATCGCCGTAAAAGCCCAGCGGCTGGCTGACCGCCACCGGACGCAGGCAGTAAGGGCTCACCCTGACGGTGGTCTTCGGGGCCAGCAGCGTGACCAGCGCCTGGATCCCCTGCTGAGTTTTGCCCGGCTGACGCAGCACGCCAGTCAGCGCCAGAAAGCGCGACGCTGGCGAGGCGATATGCCGCGTCGTGCCGGGGATGCCCAGCCCCGCCAGACCCAGCAACGACTGTGACAGGCGGTCGGTACCGCCGGGCTCAAAGGTGGCGGGCCAGCAGTATTTCCGCCAGAGGCGGTAATACTGCGTGATAATCCGGTGACTGAAGATATCCAGCAACCCCTGCAGCGCTTCATGCCCTTCCCTGCGCTGGGCGATATCATCGAGCCAGGCCGTCGGGAGCGGCGAATCGACACCGTACAAGCCCATAAAGGTGGTGCGAATGACCGGCGGCCCGCTGTCATTGGCCTCATCGTATTCCACGGCTCTGAGTTCGCTGGCGGGGAATCCCATCCCCGGATGCGGATAAAAACGTACCGGATCGTCAGCCGGATGGCTGGTCGCCCCCATCAGCGGTTTATCGGGGTGCTGTCGTTCCAGAAGCTGACAAAAGCGGTAAAAATTGATCCGCGGCAGGTCGGCCTCCAGACGCGGCATCAGCCGGGAATGCGTCGGCTGTGCTTCTCTTCCCATTCCAGTCGTTCTCCGGTTGGTTGCAGAATGATAATCAGGCGGTTGAACAAGTAGATATCGGTGTAGAGCGCAAAGAAGCGGCTGAGCATCTCGCCAAACAGGCATATATCGCCTCGTCCGGCAAAGCCGTGGCTGTCGAGGGTGACTTCAATCTGCACGCCGCGCACCAGATGGCCCTGTGCAAAGCGCTCTGTTGCGCGGTGCTTCACGTCGAGGATGGCTTCCAGACGCCGACGATTCATCTCGCTGTCGGTCCATTCATACAGCGCCAGGGTGCCGCGCAGGACTTCAGCGTTGTCCATCAGGGAAAGAAAACTGCTGCCCAGATGGCTCAGCACCCGCCAGTGAAAACGATCCTGGGCAGGGGGATAGCACGGGAGCGTCGGCGCGCAGAGGTTACGAACCGCGACGCTGGCCGAGGTGGTTTTCATCACCGTATCGAGCACGGTGCTCTGCAGCGCACGACGCGGAAGCTGGCCGTTGGTTCCGGTGAGGGTGAGCGACAGGCTTTCATCTTCCGGTACGGTATGATTGTCAAAGGCTTCCCCGCCGACGATAAGCCAGGTGTTATGCAACCCGGAGGGGCCACGGCGCACCCGGGTATGATAGTAATAATCAGGCGCGTCATGACGCATCATGCCGCCTTTGTGACGAAAGCTTGAGAACGGCGCGTAAGCCTGTTGGCTCGAGGAGATCACGGAATCGACGGTGTAAATTTCAGTGTGGCCGTCCTGCACGCGCAGTGGGCGCAGCAGGTATTCTGTCTGCAGGGAATTGATGGTCAGCGGATCGGACTCCAGCGGGAACAGGTTTATCGCCGGTACGCAGTGCAGGCGCAGCTGCTTTTCGCTGAAGCGGAAGTCATGTTCCCAGCGTTCCGCCAGCACGACGTCGATCTCAAACCACGCCATCCCGGCCGGGAAAGCCACCGTCTCCAGCCCGCGCAGGTCGATGAACATGAACTTTTCACGGAAGGTAAAATACTCCAGCAGCAGCTGGTAGCCGCGAAAACTGCGGCCATCTTCGGGCCAGAGGCCGTCATCCTCGCCAAATCCCAGCGCGCTGAAATACCCGTCCAGCGGCTTTCTGTCCTCCTCACCGGGTACGCGCAGCCACATCCTGGCCACATTGAGGGTAAAAGCCTCGTGCATGGCGCAGGCCAGCGGCGCATCGGCGTTGCAGTAGAGCGGGATATGGCTGAGATCGATCCGGCGCCAGTCCGTCAGGCTGCTGCAGTTAAAGCGCAGCGTGATCACCGACCGGCCATCCGTATCGGTGGTCAGCTGAGCGCGCTCCAGGGACAACGGCTGCAGAGCGATCGCTTTGGTGGTGGTGTACCGACAGCGCGTGCCCTTTTCACCGATCGGCCGGGAAAGCACTTCAAAGCCTTTGGCCATCGTCATCGGCTCTTTCATTTCCTGCCAGTCGGGGGTGAATTCCACGACCGACAGGGAAGGAATGGTACGTAAATAATGTGGCCACAGCAGACTGACCACGCCTTCGGTGAGTTCGGGCAGGTCGTCATCAAGCTTCTGGCGCATGCGGCCCATCAGGAAGGCAAAACCTTCAAACAGACGCTCGACAAAGGGGTCGCGGGCGCCCGCTTTGTCAAGATTGAGCATTGCCGCCTGCTCAGGATGAGCGCGGGCAAACTCTTCACCCGCTTCCAGCAGGTAGCGCATTTCAGCGTCGTAATAACGCAGGGTTAAATCGTCCATAAGTCACCAGAAGAAGTAATAGCTTTCAGATATGCAGAAGACAGCAGATGCAAGTAATGAGGTGCGGTTGACGCGTAAATTATGCGCACAGCACCGCAGCGCGAGCGGGATCCAGTGCGATAAGCCCGGCAAGCAAAGACTCCATCTCTGGCTGCAAGCGAATTTTTTCTGCCTCACTGCGCCCGGCCTTGCCTCTTAGCAGCCGGAGTCGGCGGGCTTTGATCTCAAAGATAAGCTCCGGCGTCCATTGTTCGAGCGTCATCTCCCGGGCACGGCTGTCGAGTTCCGCCAGCAGATGCAGCGCTATTTCATTTTTGCCGTACTGCTCGCTGACCCGCGCCATCAATAAGCGCATCATCCACCGATTGCGGCTGGTGGTATAGCCCGGTTGCGCCTGTAACCAGTTCAGCGCCGACTCAATACCTTCATCGTCCGCGCGGGCGAGCACTTCTGACTCCAGCGACAGCACCTCATCAGTGCTGGTCGCCGCCATCACCGGCTCACCTTGCCATCCGGCCATCTCATCCAGAACATGTTCGTTAAGCCAGTTGAGCGTCACTTCATCGGCGAATGGCGTACCATCGTTAAACGCCAGGGTTTCCAGCCCCGGTAGACGAGCCAGTAGCCCTTTCATATCCCGGCACAGGATATCGGCCCGTACAGTGTCAGCATCCAGTTTCAGCAGCGCCTGCCAGGCGTACCACTGCACGTCCAGCCACAGATGATTGACGCCTTGCGCCAACAGCGTGTCCGTATGCTCCAGCAGTTCTGACCAGCTTTTCTGTAAATACAACCGCTTAAGATGGGCTTTACTCTCCGGCTTTGGAGGCAATAGCCGAGTCCGGCCGGAGGCATCCAGCGGCGGTAATTCCGTTAAAGTATCCCAACGCACACTCTTCATCAGATGATGACCTGCCAGCCATCCGCCGGGACACTCACGCAGATATTTCGCCAGCACTTTAACCTGGTCGAGCAAATCACGTCCTGACGTGACGGTATGCATTACCGGTGCGGTGTCTGCATGTTGGGGCAGCAGATCGTGTTCTTCGCGGCTGGTCTGCGGCACCAGGCTGCGGGCGCCGCCGCTTTGCACCAGTCGGTTCTCCAGGAGCTGATATAGCCCGGAAAGATCGGGGCGAGAGGCCTCAGCCAATACGGCAAAAGAGGTTTCCGTCAGCAATAACGCCCCGATAATGACCTGCATAGTGGTCATGTCGACTTCCGGATAAAGAGACAGACTGTCCGACATCCGGCGACTGCCAAGCCATTCCAGCGCCGATTTGCAGCTACGTTCACGTTGGGGATGGAGCATATCCCCAAACCGCTCAAGCATTGCCGCAAGCAGCGTAACGCCCTCGGCCAGACCGGTTTCGCCATCCTGCTGCAGACGCGCCCACACGTAAAAGGTGATCACGCGCAGATCCTTGCAGGTATGAGTCAGCAGTTTTTCTGCCAGCTGGCAAATCAGTTCGGTATCGACGCCGGAGATCTTATTGACCTCCTCGCGGATACGCTGAAAATCATCGTCATAGCCCGGATCGCTGCCGGTGGGCTGGCTATCACTGATTGGCGCAAGCCATGACTGCCAGTTTTCCTGGCGTGACCGGGCCTGCTGGCGCAGTACGCTTTCATCCAACTGACTGGCGGCAACTAGATTTTGTAAAATACTCATTTTTCCATCTCATCCATGTCACTATTCCCTACCCCCGCCGTCAGGGCCTGTGCGCTCTCAGCCGCATCGACTGTGAAAATCTGATCCGGCAGGGTCAATCCGCGCAGCGCCAGAAGCACCAGCGGGCCGCTCCCAAGCTGGGAGCGCAGTACCCACTGCAGGGTGCGGCCATCCGGAGCGGTGAAGCTCATCATCCACTGGCTGCGTTCGAGCTGCTGGCGTTTACCCTGCTCCAGCCAGCGAATAAAACCCCAGGTTCCGCTGTAGTCACCAAACAGACGCGTGCCCGCATTGACGGTGGTCCAGGTCAGCAGAGCGCCGGGTTTATACGTTTCCCCCGGCCAGCGAAAAGTCTGCCAGTCGGCCATCTGATTGAAATAGCGCAGCTTTTGGCCGTCTATCGTCAGCTGTGTCTCCACGACCTGTGCAACAGGCCTGGCCTGCAATTCGAAGCTGATGCCTTGGCTGCCATCGGTGAAAAGAATGTCGGACAGCTGGCTTAGCTGGTTGATGGCGCGCAGGAAGGCCGGATTAAAGACCAGGCCGTGACTGTTGACCTTATCCGGCACCCACTGACTGCCTTCTTTATGCAGGACACCGTTCAGCTCCGTCGTAAGAAAACGTTCGATTCGCCCGCTGTCTTTGCGCACAAACTCCGCCAGCATCGGCAGAGAGGCGTCGCTTTTGCTGGCGGCAAACGGAAAGCGGCCATCAAAGGCAGTGTGCCAGTTGGCGACTACCGATCGGCGCCATTTATCATTCAGACTGGCCGCCGACGGCAGAAGCACGGTTTCCCAGGCCTGAGTCAGCGGCTGCACAAACAGAGTGTTACCGAAGCCACTCCACTCTTCGCCAAGGCTTGCCGAAATCAGACTGCCATATTGTTGCGTGTCGGTCAGGTCGACGCTTTTCCCCTGGAAGACGGTCTGCGCCAGGGTCTGCATCATCTCCTGCGGATCGGAGGCATTCGCAACCTGCTGCAGACGCAGGCGCACGCGGGTGATGCGGGTCAGATAGGTTTGCAGGCTCAGGGTGCTGTCGGCCGACATGACGTTGTTGCCCGTGTTTTTCCCCATTAACTGGAGCAGTGGGCCGAACGTGTCATCCAGAGGCCCCTGCGGCCCGGCTGCCGACTGGTCGATGACCGGCTTGTCTTTTCCGCCCACCAGATCTTTGGCCGATTTAATAAGGCTGTCCGACAGCCCCTCCCTTTGTTGCCCCGCCTGCCCCTGCCAGGCAAGGGTATTCATCAGGGCAATCAGCGGCGACTGGCGGACATCGCTTATCAGCGTGAGCTGGTCGGTAACATCAGCAATGGTGGTCGCCGGATTAAGTCGCAGACTGTTGAGAAAATTCAGCCAGCTGCCGGCGAAATCGGTGAAGTAGCGTCGGGTCAGACGCGCTTTCAGCGCCTCCGGCGACAGGTCTGTCGACACCGTTTTGCGCGAATCGCTCAGCACCCAGTCGATTTCCTCCCGGCGCGAGCTGGCTGCCTTATCAATGGCCTGCTGAATGCCGCCTTCCCATGCCTGGCGGGTAAACATCCCCGGGACCACTTCATCGGTGGTAAACAGGCGGCGCGCATCGGTGCCACTGGTCATGTCTTCCAGCGATACATCGGCAAAATTACGACGCACGGATTTGAGCATGTTCTCATACAAGGTGCTTTCGGCATTGCGGCGACCTATCTGCTGCAACAGAACCTGACGGCTCTGACTGACTCGTTGCGCATCCGGGATTATCTTCCACTCTGGCCGCTCGGGTAGCAGGGAGAGATAAAAGGCCCACAGATCCGGCGCCAGACTTTGCCACAGTCCGGTCGAGATCCCCTTTCGCGTTGGCTGGACCGTTTTCATGGTCTGCGCGAAAAAGGCGCCATCGGCTTTATCCGGACGAGCCATCATCAGCCAGGCTTTCAGCTGGTCATAGCCCGGTTTCGCCAGCAGGGCTCGCTGGTCGCTATTGGGTGCGGAGTTGACCAGCGCGCTGAGCGCCTGCTGCAGCGCGACATTGGCCGGGTCACGTATCAGGCGGTTGTTTACCACACCGTACCAGGGCAGGACGGCGTCTAATAGTTGCTGATGATGGTCCAGGCCAAAGCGCCGATACCAGGGAGCGCCCTTCTGCCCATCATGCACGAGACGGCCGGCCTCATTGCGCAGGGCATGGAGGGCCGTCAGTTGATAGTCAGAAACAGAGGGGTGGGTCAGCAGGTCACGGGCTTTTCCCGCTACCGAAACAATCTGGCTGTAATTAAGGGTAAAGGAGAGCAGCAGTCCCGCCGCCCACAGGCCGAGGATGGCCATCAGACCGCACGCCAGGCCCCGCTCCCACGCCATTCCCACGTGATGCCCGCGTAAACGGCGGCAGTCATCGACGATTCCCTGCCAGGTGGCGGGCAGCGTCAGGAGATGAGGCTGGCCCGCAGGCGAGGCATCAGCCTCCTGATAAGGATCCTTGGCGCGAGGCGCCGGCAGGCTAAACATCAGGCCTCGCAGCGCAAACCGCTGTCGCGAGGCGGTCAGCCATGGCGCCAGCTGCCAGCGCCATTGCGCGATCCCCCCGTCGAGAAGCTGCTGCCCCAGACGCAGCAGGAAGTCGTGGCGGGTCTCCTCCGCGATCTGGCGCATCCCCTGCTCCCGCAGCATGGGCAGCATTTGCGCAAGCTGACGGGCGACATCGTCCTCGGTAGCGCGTAACGGGAAGCTAACCCCTACCGCCTGCACCGCGCGGTCAGCCTGCGACCACTCACTGCCGCACAGTTTCCACAGCCAAACCGGGGCGGCATAGCCCAGTAGTTCGCTAATTTTTTCCAGCCCGCGCAGGTCGTTTTCGCTTATCTGCGGCGTCAGGGTGAGAGACGATGGCATCACCCGCACAATCCCGTCCAGAGGACGGCCGCGGCGCAGCTTGCGTAGCGCGGCGTATTGCTGACTGTCGGGTTCGGAGAGCAGACTGCCGCCGTAAATCAGAACGGTACGCTGGCCCTCCAGCCAGCGCTGCTGGCGCAGACCAGGCGCCAGTTGTTCGATTGCTGCATCGTCGCCGGTGACTAAAAGCAGGCGGACTTTGCGGTGCCAAAAGAAACTATAGCGGTGCTGAAGATATTTTTTTAATTCATTGTTGTTCTCTGCCGTCACATAATATATCTCGTTGACATAGTTCTCATCATCAGGGGTAAATGGTGTTTCAATATGCCTCTCAGATAAGACGAACTGAGCTGTTATGCAGGAAATGCAAGATATTCCTATAATCGCGACTATCTTTAACCAAGTGGAATATCCCTCAATATCAGCAGGGGTTTTATTTATCTGAGAAATTAATAAAACAATCAGGCGCAAGATAACCAAAATCAGGAGACCGAAACCTACCAATCGTATATTTTTTCTCATTCCAACCTTTCCTTTTTGGGCTGTCTGACAGCCTTAACAAAACGAGGATACAGCAGTTTTGAAATTACATTGCGCGTAAGAATGGCTATAAAAGAAAAAGATACTACAAGAAGAAATGAAAATATCATCATGCCAGACCATGAAAATGCAATCGAGGGTGAGCAATTTGCTATCAAACCGAAAATACTAACGCTAAACAACAACGCCATCATAACTGTTCCAGCAGGAAATGGGGATAAATAAAATTTTCTTAATTGGGGAGAAATCACCGGACAACTCTTTCCTATTGTCACAGCCCAACCCTCATTCTCATTTTCGCACAAAAGTAAATGAGTTGCCGGGCCATAACGTGTCATTTCGCAAGCTGACGCAATCATCAGCCATCCAGCAAGCCTTTTATAAACACCAAATTCCTTGTCAAAATCAATTACCCCCCCAGCTCCGATATTATCAACCAGTGGTAATGGTAGTGTATTTAAAACTCTACCCAATTCTTGTTGGGCCGTAATGTTTAATCCACTATGCCAGACTAAATATCTTTGATCTGATGGTTGTTGCCCCATATCATGCCACTCAATTAATTCATTCTCCATGGCATTACCACGAAGGGGCATTGCATGGAAAATTTTGGGGATAAAATTATATTCACCTTGCTTAACTAAAGATGATGGTTTAAGCAGTAAAATGCTTGCAAACTCTGGTAATGACTCATTAGGCTGCCGATAATGCATCGCCAGCACCAGAATGTTGCCGCATGTAGTAGATACACACTGGTTCCAGTCTTTAAAGGCGAACTCTTTCGGGAGCACCAATGTATAAGGTAAACCAGAGAGTTTTTCGCTATCCCAGAG
This sequence comes from Klebsiella sp. GG_Kp146, assembly GCF_040061975.1. Taxonomy (NCBI): domain Bacteria; kingdom Pseudomonadati; phylum Pseudomonadota; class Gammaproteobacteria; order Enterobacterales; family Enterobacteriaceae; genus Klebsiella; species Klebsiella sp. GG_Kp146. The sequence goes on along the minus strand of NZ_JBEAHA010000046.1, from coordinate 13,680 downwards.
TCGTCGAAATGCCCGCTGTTCCGCTTCTTTTTCGCTAGAAGAGGTAAGTAATATCACCGTTAAATTACCCGAATGCTTATCAAGAAGCCTCTGTGGGATACTGACAAACAGTAATCGACATAGTTGTTCAAAACGCGAAATACCCGGCGTTAGTGGCTCGTCAGGAAGCAGTGTCAGCGGCGGTTCTTCATCAATGCCTTCCGACGATACACCAGCGATTTTAGGGAGCAATTGAGAGTTGGCTGGTATTATACAATGGAAGCTTACAAAGTGGTGCTTGTGTGCTCTTCTGAACCACAGAAGATTCGTATTATGTCTCCAGGAATTCCAGCGCCATACAGCAAAAGCTTGAACCTCCCACCAGAACGTGTAGAAGGTAACTACAGTAAAACATCCGATAGTAGTTTGTAGTATCATTGGCAGCCAATAACCGCTACTAAAAGAAAGAAATCTGTTTTCCGGAGAGTCCAATACTGCAATAATTAGCGACAGAACAAAACCTAATAAAACAATCAAGAGGCATAACCAAGGCGACCACTGTTGGGCGCTGTTTTTCTTTGGAATAACCGGTAGAGACCATCCCATTATCCGATCTCCATATCCTGTAAACTGGCAATAACCACAGCTCCGCACTGTGTTTTACAATGGTGGATAACAACTCCACGGCCGTTTTCTTCATAGGCAGAAAAATCACACTCAATGATGTTATTTGTACCGTGATACGGGCAGGATACAGTATCGTTCAGGAGGGCAACATTTTTTCCCGATATCTCAAAACTGGACGAGGCTGAAGTTACTATACCACCATGTGAAGTAGCATCCCCTATAACAACGATATATTTACCCACTTGCCATTCCTTTGGTTAAAATTAAGACCTTAAATATTTATTTTGATATTCATCATGTTTATTAAACTGAATGGCTTATTAACACTTGTTTATGCCTTATTGACAGACCTGTACATGGGTAATTTATATTTCTCCTTATTAAATTTATCAGTAATAGTTTCACGACTAATTATATCAGGCTCAGGCACATTGTCAGGTATTCCGCTGAAGAGATAAGGATCCTCACCTTGTGTCCAATCCGCTTTTCGCCGTAAATCAGCCATAAATTCTTTATCCCAGGTTGCATCGCAATATCCTATTGGCAAATCATAGGCCACCACCTGAGACATGAAATCAGCACGCATTGGAAGAGTACTATGATCCGTAGGCTGAGAAACATAAGTTCTTATGCGAAGATCCTTTTCTTCAAATGTCTCCTTACGGTTCACAGGTACCAATCGGGGCTCAGATTCAGTACCCACATTTTTAAATCCAGTCACAATGTCCTGATTAGGATATAGGTTGATATAGTTGTCATAGGTATTGTCGTTTTTTCGTTTTTTATCCAGATTAAATTCCCCCCAACCATCTATCTGTCTGTCATCGTGTTCAGCTCCAACGCGTGATGCATCAAAACCAGCTAATTTTGCAGCATCTATAGGTTCAGGTACCTTTTCGGCATTAATAAAAACCGTTTGCCCTTCTGGAGGATCCGGATAGGTGAAGCTGCTGCTTTGATACTTGTCGCCTTTATCATCCCAGAACGGTTTACCATCCGGCAATTTTGCAAAAGGTGTTGCGGGATTTGGGGCTTCGCCACATGGGGTACTGCGAGCCAGCATTCGCTGAAATAAATGGCCTTGATGCTTTTTCAGCAGAGGATGAGGCTGTCCCTGAGAATTGTTGGGTAATCCCTGCCAGCCAATTGAGCGTAGCGGGCGTGACCCCATAACACGGTCATGAGGACAAAAGTAAATATAGGTGCGGCCGTGGTTATCTCGTTCGGCAAGACTGCTGCCACTTTCACTGGCAAGAGTGACATCAGGTCGCCAATTCTTTTTATCCGCTGTCTGGCCTACGCAAAGTCCTTCATATCCAAGTGATGACAGGTGATTTTTTCTGGAAGCCACCTTGTCAACAATGGCAGATAAGGTGCTTTGTCTCCCTTCAGGAGAGATGCATTCCTCTGCTGGAAGCGAAGCGCCATTAAGATCGTTATGATCCAGTGCATAGGGTGAGTTAAGTACAAATAATGCATCAGGTGCATTCTTCGCTAACGCTACCGCTGCCATTGCAACCATGGTTCCCTGGCTGTGAGAAATAATGGTTACTGTATCTTTGGGATATTTATTACGAATACTGTCAACCAAGTCTGCAAGGCGTTTTGCTGCATGGGCATAGTATTTTCGCGGTGGGGCATTGGTTAACAGGCGATCTTTGTCTTCATTAAACCACTGGACTTTGATACCTGCGACTCTCTCTTTAAACCCTTTTTCACTCCATAAAGAGTGCAGATTATTTGTGCCGTTCTGGAATGGCCCGCCGCCCCAGAAAAATGGGCTCTGCGCCATAATATTTTCCTGAGGTAGGCCTTGTCTTTTTAACTGATGGTAATCAACGCCTTTTCTATTGGCTAGCGGTATAACATATTTATCTTCATTACCTTTAGGTGAAGCATACCCCCAGTAAAAGCGAATGACTGGAGATTTATTTTTATCAACTTCAGGTAAATCTCGGGATACCAGAGGTTCAGAATCTATTTTCTCGTCAGAAAGATATTTATTGGCCACCAATTCATAATCTGTCTCGTTTAATCCAAGCCTCTTATTCAGCCCTTCGCAAAGTTTCTCCTCCGCAATTGAAAACCATTCTCCTGTCGAGTTAACACCATGTACAAGGATAATAATACCAGGCAAATGTGGAGGTAAATCACACCCGCCTCTGATTTGGCAATTTTTATGAGAGGGGAATGAACGCCAGGAAGGATGCCCATTATCATCAAATTTACATTCAAGTTCCCGGACAGGTTCAGGGTTAGTGTTCATTTTTCTCTACCTTCTTTTTTCCACTTGATTCAAGTGTATACGTGATGGTTTTAGCTTCAATACTTTTATCACACAGATATTTAGCATCAATACTTTTCGTGGAAAGTTTCGGGAACTCAACCCTGTGACTATAAACCTCATCCTCAATCCTGATTCGAATATCTGATAATTCATTTGCCATTAAATTACTTTCCTCATGATTTTTCGGAGGTGTTAATGTTCTGATATAGTCGAATATACGAAACTTTGGCCCATACTCGTCTGCATAGGGCATTTTTTTTCTTATCAGTTCTTCTTTTACTAACTCATGAACTTTTTTCTGCCAGTCATCATAAATACTGATTAAATTGCCGTCTGAAAATCTTAATTTATTTACTGATCGAAGATCGCGAAGACCTATAGGGTGAGAATATACATTCTCTATTTGAGACTCATCCCTTAAGTAAACCCCATCATTAGCTACTACTACCTTAAGCTTATTGAAACGCTCAGGGGTGCTGTATTCTTCAGCTACAATTTTATATATAAATGTTTTCCCATAGTCGGCTGAAAAGAAGAAAAATACAGGACAACCTGTTGTGGAATTACCGCCACCACAATATTGTCTGGTAGATGCGCCGGGAAATGCCAGATAACCATTATCCGCCCCATTTATAATAGAGCCTCTATAAGCTGCTAAGTTATTCCCCCGGCGATATGCGAAATCATAAAAATCGTCATCCCATCCCAGCTGGGTTTTTATTCCCCGCAGAGAGTCATTGTAATAAACCTGTCCACCCTCATCACAGGATATATAGTTTTCCAGGGTCAGGTATCGATTTTTATCTATGCGATAAATAATTTGAGCCGGTGCATCTGTTTCAACTTTTCGTGACTCTTCTAGCTTTTGAGAACCGCTCATTCCTCCCAGCCCCACCCCAAAGCTTGCCCCCATACTGGCTCCTGCCAGGAACTGTAACCCTTTATAAATGGCATACAGGAGTACACCAATAATGGCTATAATTGTGAGGACTTTCTTGTCTGACTGATTCCATCTCATCTTAATTCGCCTTAACTAAGCTGATAATCATATTATCGATAACATCAGATGAATTGAGTGATGTTGCGCCAGAAGCATCTGTAACACCGGAAACAACAGAACCATCTGGCATGGTAATTTTGTACGCTCTCCCTGGCAGTGGTTCTTTAGTCAGCGCATTTCTGATTATAAATTTTTCATCAAATGTTGAGGGTTCAAACGACCTTATAACACCCTGCATACTGCCAGCGCCTGCTTTCTTTATCCCCGAATTCTTAATCAGCAGTTTGCCCGATCCGCCAATTTCAACATTCCCACCAGTGATTTTGATATAGCCGCCACCGCATATCAGCGTCAGTTCATCCTGTGCTGTAATGACCATTTTTCTGCCACTTGAAATATGCGTATCCTCCGTCGACCAGGTAGTGATATTCCCTCCCTGAGCCTGAATATCAATATCATTTTGCGAGCTGAATAGTTTGACACCTCCATGACTATACAGACTCAGTTGCTTACCTACCGCCATGGTAAAGTCCTTATGTGCACCAACATCGAGCTGTTTACCTGCAGTAAGAGTCAGGTTATCGCTGGCCGAAAACTGCATATCTTCACCGCTCACAAGGGCAATTCCATTCGGCGCACTGCCAAGGATCACCTCCCCATGCAGTTGTTCAATTTTCTGCTTCAGGAGTTTTTGCTGACGACTGACATCAGCAGCCAGGGCCTGAGCCTGAAGTGCGCTGGCGGCAAGGGATTCCATCTCCAGTAATGCCGCTGAAAGCCGGGCAAGGGCCGGCTCCATATCCAGCGCCTGCCCCTGGGCCTGCGCCTGTCCGTCCGCGCTGATAAAAATACCCTTCTGCGCCCTGATGGCCCCCCAGCTGTCGGTTCTCAGCTCAAAGCCTTCGCCGCGCGGCTGCCTGTCGCTGTTCACCAGGTGCCCCAGATTCAGCTGGCTCTTGCCGCCATACTCCGTCGACACCTTGATATGCTCTTTCCCACGCTCATCGTCGAGGCGGATTTTGTTGTTGGCCGGGGTGCGCAGGACGTTACGTTTGTCATTGCGGATGGTGACGTGATCGCCGTGCGCCGAATCGTGGAGCACGCCCGCGATATACGGCCGGTCCGGGTTACCGTCCTCAAAGCCAATCGCCACCTCCGTCCCCGCCAGCAGCGGCAGGTGCAGGCCGTAAGTGTCTCCGGCATACGGCCGCGACTGGCGGACCCACAGGCTCTCGAACCCGGTTTCCCAGCACGCCCGGTCAAACAGCATATTCACCCGGTAGCGCCCGTGTTTGTCGATATGCCCGTAGGTGTCGTTTTCCCGGGTACTGGTTACGCGGGCCGGCAGCGTCCCGGCCATCACCGGGCGCGCGCCGGGCTCGGGCCGGTAGCCGACGTCCGGGCTGTCCGGTATGCCGGCAAACTCCACCGCAAAGTCGGCATCGCGCCGGGCGTGGCTGTGCATCGCCGTGATAAGCACGCCATCAGCAAACTCTCCAGCCACCTCCTCTCCGCCGGTCACCTTCAGCACCTGACCCGGGCAGAGCGTCGGGCAGCTGGTGGTGCCCTGCATCCGGGTCTGGCCGTTCAGATAACGCTCATGGCGAAGCCGGGCGTAAAACGCCCCGGTCTCCGGCGCCGGATGGCGGTCATGGACATTCCCGGCGGTCAGGTAGTTATCTCCCCAGTGGTAAGCCTCACCAAAGGTAGTGGTCTCCCCGCGGGTGACATCCACCTGCGCGTTCATGTCCGCCGTCGCCTCGCGGTAGTTGTAGTCGCGGGTACTGACCTGCTGCTCCACGACGCGGTGGCGGCATGCCATCTCCCACACCGCGTCCACCCCGGCCGACTGCTGCCCGGACGGCGGGACCGAAGGTAACGTCAGCCCCTTCTCATAGCCCTGCTGACTGTCGCAGAACTCCGCGACGTCGATGTGCAGCCGCGTATCGGCGGTAAAGCGAAACCAGATCCCCACCTCACCCAGCAGCCGGGTGATAAAGCGCAGGTCATCCTCACCGTACTGCATCACCTGCTCGCGGCGCGGATACATTTTTGTCAGCGAGAACAGAAAATCCTGACCGCGCAGGCCGTGGCGCTCGCGGAGGATTTTTTCCACAATCTGCGGAACGGACTGGTCCTGATAAATGGCGTTCTGGTGCGAGCGGTTAAGCAGCGCCAGGCGCGGCTGGAGGGTCAGCGCGTAGTGCGTTTCATCCCTGGAGGTGCCGAGCCGTTCGAACCCCGTCACCACGCCCTGGATCACCCGCACGGGTTGCTGAACATTGATGCCGAAGCCCTGAGCCACCGGCGCCTGCAGCGTCAGGGAGGCTGCCTTCATCAGCATCATCTCTTTGCTGATGGCATGGTCTGCGCTGGTGAATTCGATACGATAGCGGAACGGCTGGCTCAGGGCTTCATCGCCCTCAAACGCCAGCACATCAAGCCCGGCTTCACATCCCTTCACCGAAAGCAGATGGTGGTTGTGGCTGAACAACAACGATTTCACGCTACTCATCGGCGATTGCCCCCACGTCAAACGCCATCACGATGCCTTCTTCTTCGTGATACCCCAGCGTCACATGGTTCGGTTTATGCCCCGCCGCCATATGGCTCAATAGCTGCTGACTCAGCGCCGGCAGGATCTGCTGATTGAGCAGAATGTCGACGTTGCGGGCGCCGGTGTCCGGCAGCAGGCAGGCCTCGGTCAGCGCGTCGAACAGGCTCTCGCTGAGGGTGGCGGTCATCCCGTAATGGCAAGCCAGACGCTGACTCACCTGCCCGAGCTTCATGCCGACAATGGCGCGCAGCGCTGCCGCCGGCAGCGGACGGTAAATCACCGTCTGGAAGCGGGCCAGCAGCGCCGGCTGGAAGTGGCCGCGCAGCACCGGGCGCAGCAGCTCGTGCAGGTCTGATTCGCTGGCCTCAGGCTGTTCATCCAGCAGCTGCATTAGCAGGTCACTGCCAAGGTTGGCGGTCATCAGGATCACGGTGTTGCGGAAGTCGATTTCACGCCCCTCGCCGTCGCGCATTACCCCCCGATCGAAGACCTGGTAGAACAGGTTCATCACATCGCGATGGGCCTTCTCCACCTCATCGAGCAGCACCACGCTGTAGGGGCGTTTGCGCACCGCCTCGGTCAGGATCCCGCCCTGGCCGTAGCCGACGTAGCCCGGCGGAGAACCCTTCAGCTGGCTGACGGTGTGCGGTTCCTGGTACTCGGAGAGATTGATGGTGATCAGCGCTTTCTCGCCGCCGAACAGCGCATCGGCGAGGGCGAGCGCCGTTTCCGTTTTGCCGGTGCCGCTCGGCCCGACCAGCAGGAACACCCCCTGCGGACCGTTCTCCGGCGTCAGGCCGGTTTTCGCGGCGCGCAGGCGCCGGGCAATAGCGCTCAGGGCCGCCTCCTGGCCAACCACCCGTTTGCCGAGGCTCTCTTCCAGGCTCAGCAGCTCCGTCTGCTCATCTTTCATCAGCGAGGAGAGCGGCACGCCGGTCCAGTCGGCAATCACCGTCGCCACGGTGCGGACGTCGACGTCCAGCCCGAGCAGCGGATTGCCGTGCTGGGCGGCAGTAAGCGCGTTTTGCAGGTCGTTGATTTCCCCCTGGCGGGAGATATCGCGACGACAAGCCCGCAGCGCCTCCGTCAGCTGCAGCTCCTGACCATATTGGGTTTCGAGGGTATCCAGCGCCAGGATAAGGCGGTTCTCCTCCTGCTCAATGAACGCCAGCCGTTCGCCGCGGGCGCTGTTGCCCAGCGCGATATCCTCCAGCAGCGCCTGCTTCTCCATCGCCAGCGCGGTGAGCTGCGCCTTCAGGCGGGTCAGCGGCTCTGGCACGGTATCAAGGCTCATGCGCAGGCGGGCGGAGGCGGTGTCGAGTAAATCCACCGCCTTGTCCGGCAGCTGGCGGCCGGTGAGATAGCGTCGTGACAGCGTCACGGCGGCACGCACCGCGTCATCCGTGATATGCACCCCGTGGTGGTGGGCATACCGGGGCTTCAGGCCGCGCAGCATCAGGCAGGCGGTGTCGTCGTCCGGCTCATCCACCTTGACCATCTGAAAACGGCGCTCCAGCGCGGCATCGCGCTCGAAGTACTGCTTGTATTCACGCCAGGTGGTGGCGGCGATGGTCCGTAGTTCCCCCCGGGCCAGCGCCGGCTTCAACAGGTTGGCGGCATCCGCCCCGCCGGCCTGATTGCCCGCGCCGATAATCGTGTGCGCCTCGTCGATAAACAGCAGCACCGGCCCAGGCGACTGCTGCACCGCCTCAATGATATTTTTCAGCCGCTGCTCGAACTCGCCTTTGACCCCGGCGCCGGCCTGCAGCAATCCGAGGTCCAGGGTACGCACCGACACCGGCTTCAGCGCGTCGGGGACGTTGCCTTCAGCAATGCGCAGCGCCAGGCCTTCCACCAGGGCGGTCTTGCCCACGCCCGGCTCACCGACGAGGATCGGGTTGTTTTTACGACGCCGGGAGAGAATATCCACCATCTGGCGGATTTCCGTATCACGTCCGAACACCGGGTCAATCTGCCCGTCTCTGGCTTTGGCAGTGACGTCGAGAGTAAATTTGTCGAGGGCATTCTGCAGCGCCGGGTTGGGCCCATCCGCGTTCGGTACCCCGTCCGCAGGACGCCCCACAAACTCCACGTCCCCGCCATGACGTTGCGCCAGCGCCGCCTCCTGCTGCGCTTGCGGACGTTCGTCGGACTGGGTATCCAGCAGGGGGCGCAGGCGTTCCAGCTGGCTCTGGCCCAGGGTTAACAGCGGCCACAGGCCATCGCACTGGATCAGATTCTGTTTTGCTACCAGCGCCATCAACAGGTGAACACTGCGGATCTGCGCTTCGCCGCTGAGCGAGGCAATCAGCCAGGCCTCCTGCATCAGCTTCAGGATAGCGCCAGATAGCTGAGGACGATGACGTACCGAGCGCGGCTGTTTATCCAGCCAGCTAAGCAGATCCTGCCATAGCGCATTCATATCCCATTCATAGCGCCGCGCCAGCACCGTCAGATCGCCTTCCCCCTGTTCCAGCAGCTTGAGCAGCCAGTGCTCGGGCAGGATCTCAGCGTGCGCCCGGGACTGGCACAGCGAGGCCGCCCCCTCCATCGCGCGGGCACAGCAGGGATTAAGACGGCGTAACAGGCTGGCTGGATTTTCCATGAGATCCTCTCTTTATTGGTTCCGGACACGCTACCGCCCGTCGCTGTTCCCCAACAGGAACCCATAGCGCACAGGGTCAGGCAGGCAGATTGTGTTTTTCTTTGCTGAGTACCCGCATCTCAGGCATTCAGCAAAAAACGGCGGACAGAGAAACGCTGTCCGCATCAGGCGATGCCCCTCCTTACTCCCCGGTCGCATAGATAACGATGCGACCGGGGTGAGCGAACGCCGCCAACGCACCTCCGGCGCGAAGAATGACGGGCAATTACGCGGTAGCGCGTTCGTTCCAGCTATCGGAATGAATGATGTTGCCGTCTTTATAGGTCCAGATGATCTTCTCGTAGCGCAGCTCGATCTGTTCCAGATGGTTGTGCTTCTCGTAGGCAGGGTCTTTGATGTCGTGCATCAGGGGATTCACTTTCACCACCTTGACGTTCTCAAGCGTGGTGTTGAAATACTCCACTTCCTGGCCAGCATCGTTGATCCGATACCACTTGAACTCGGCGGATTTCAGGGTCTGACCGGTGGTCACCGCCTTGTACAGGTAGGGGCTGGAGGAGTCGATCTCCTTGGTGAACAGGAAAGGCGTATGGATCCGCGTGCCGGTCAGTTTGCCGGTGTTGTTATCGGTCGGGATGTACAGGTTATGCTCCTGGGCCACCACTTCGATACTGCCTTCACGATCCTGAACGTCGACAGACCCTTTAATGTCCGCGCCGCCGTCGTCTTTCAGCCAAAGATAAACAGGAATTGCCATGGAATTACTCTCCATTGTGTAGTGAAGCGCCATCATCCTGGGATGACGCAGAGGGTTTGTCCGGTAACCGGCAGGCGTCGACCTGCGGCACCAGACTGATTTCGACACGTCGGTTCAGCGCCCGGCCTTCCGGCGTGTCGTTTGTTGCAATTGGGCGGCTTTCGCCATAGCCCTGAACGGCAAAGCAGCTGTCCGGCACGTCGCCGGTATCGCGCATCCAGTCGCGGACCGATTCCGCGCGTTTCAGCGACAATAACTGGTTGGCTTTTTCCTCACCGACGCTGTCGGTGTGGCCCGCCACCACGATCAGCCACCCGGGCCTGGCCTTAATGTCCACCAGCGAGTGGACAAGCCGCTTTGTCGAACCGGGTTTCAGTACCCATTTCCCGGTATCGAACAGCGACATGCTGTCAAGGCGGATGACGTGCTGCGCGACGCGCTGCACCGGCCTGGGGGGCGGTGGCGGCGGCACGTAGCGGCGAATAGCCTCCAGCAACGGCAGGCGAATCCGCTCCCCGCGATATAAGCCAAGACTCAGGCGCAGCGGGACGCCGTTACGCGCCCAGCTATCCAGCAGCGCGGCATCTTCACGCAGCACCCTAACGGCGCTGGCTTTTGCCCCATAATCATTCATCGCGATCCGCTCATAACGGGCAATATCAACGCCCACGCGCTGCAGCAGTTGTCGATTGTTCCAGCCACTGCTGAGCAGCGCGGCGACAGCCGCAAGAGTGAAAATAGCGAGCGCCGCGCGCCCGGCCCTGCCCCATGGCGTGAGCCCCCGTCCCGCCGGTAACTGCGACAGGATGAAATCCGGCAAGGATGACGCATCCGGGGTGTCGGTCTCGCCTGGCTGCCAGCCAGCTACCCGCGTCAGGCCGGTATGCCGGGATAACCACCTCGTCCATGCCGACGACGCCAGGCTCCCGGCATGGGTGGGTCCGATCCCCCAAAGTACGGCCGCTGGGGTCAGGGGTGGCAGGTCGGCATTCTTCTCCGTTAACACGGCAAGGACGTGCCGTGCGAACCAGCCCATCAGGCTGTTCATATACACCTGCTGCTGCAGCGCCGCCGCGCCGCCGACGCTCAACCAGGTCGACACGGAACAGGGGGCGCAGGAGGGCTGCCAGACTTTCACCGCCTCACCCGGGATCGCCGCCTGCCAGAGCAGACTGGGGCTCATCGCGCTGCCCACCTGCCCCTGCAGCGCCAGCGGTACGGCATACCCCGTCTGCTGACGCAGCTGGCTGATTTGCCAGCGCAGGGCCAGCAGGGCGCTGGTCAGCGCATCGCTTTGCGCGTGCCGCTGCGGGCAGACGCAGAACAGCACCGACAGCTGAGGCCCCCACTCCGGTCGCTGGCTTAATATCTGGCGCGCAACCTGCGGCAGCTCCTCCGTCTTTTCCACCCGGATCCAGCAGCCCTGTTTGACGACCCGCACCGGGGACGGCTGCGGCCAGACACACGGCAGATCGCCGCAAACGAGGACTACCGGCTGGCGATAAGCGATCGCCGGAAGTTCGTGCAGGGTTGACGAGACGTGACGTTCGGCACCACGACGGGCAATACGCCAGATCGCGATAATCAGGGCCAGCGTGACCAGCAGAATGAGCCACGCCCCCCAGCGGGGAACCGGCAAAAATAGCAGGCACACCAGCACGCTCAGCAAGCCTGCCCACAGCGCCAGCCCGCGCTGCTGGGCGGGGCTCATTTCACCTCCCCCGGCAGCAGGGTCAGCAGCAGATGATCGAGCCAGTGGTTCAATCCCCACCACAGGGCCACGACCACCGCCACGCTCAGCCCTGCACGTACCGGCCAGGAGGCCAGCCAGCCGCTTATCCCCAGTCCGGCGCGGCTCTCTATCAGCACCGGAGCGCCCTGCGGACAACGGAAAGGCGGGACATGTTCACTGAGCGCGTTGACCAGCTTCAGGCGCTCCGGGTCGTGGAGGGAGCGAAAGCTGCCAACAAAACCCAGCAGCATCACCCGCTGAAAACAGGTGACCACAGCCAGGTCGGGCGTCGGATCATGCAGAACCTCGCGCATCCGCTCGCACAGGGTGTCGCCGGCGTCCATGGTGCCGAGAAAATGCCCCTGCAACGGAATGTCATACCACTGCAGGCAGGCATCATCCTCCACGCCGCGCCCTTTCACGACTTCATCGAGCAGCGCGCACTGGGCGGTGAGAATATGCTGACAGCTGACGTCATCAAGCCCGCTCGCCTTCAGCTCAGTTTGCACGCGCTCGACATCAGCAATACAGCGCTGCCAAAGCGTGTACCCCTCCTCATCGCGGAACTGCGGGCCATGACGCAGGCTGATAACCTGCAGCCAGGTGTTTTGCAGCAGCGCATCGATATCAATGGACGCGGCGTTGCCGCGTTGACGTTCATTCACGTTCGTAGCACCGCAAAAAGTTCAAGTTCTGGCTCGCCAAGCATCCCCGGGACGTAGAACATACAGGTACCGCTCTGCAGCATTTCCGTCGCCAGAGGATGGGACACATCGAGGCTGAAATACTGGTTTTCCAGACGCAGCGGGATCGCCGCCGGCACATGACGCAATGGCGTCAGGGGCACCCCTGTCCGCGAGGAGTTGACGATGGCTTTGACATGATCCGGACTGCCCACTTTGCACTGCCGCGGAAACTGTTCCTGCAGCTGAGCGACCGGTACCGACGAACGAACCGACAGATAGTAATCCGCCCCTTCCCGCAGCCGGGCATCGTGCAGACGCGCCTGCCAGAAGTGCAGCCGGGCATCATGCTCCAGGGCAATCGCTACCACCCGCGACGGCAGGCTCGCCTCCAGCAGGTCGCTGAGTAAATCAAACAGCGGCGGAAAAACCGCGTTCAGCTGGTCATGTTGATAGATAGGGACGGCATTCGCCTGATGGGTCAGCGAAAAGGTCAGCAGGCTGCCAGCCAGGCGCGCCAGCTCCGGATAGAGGCGTTCCGGCGGGCTTTGCCGGTAACGCAGAAAATAACCCAGCACCGGCTCAGCGCTGTTCAGCGCGTTCAGCAACCAGAACAGAGAGACATCGGCCACGGCAAAATCAGCCATCCGTTCATTGCTCTCGCGACGCATGGCCATCAGGCGCGTCAGACGAGCCCGGAGCTGAGTAAGCAGCAGTTCAAGCTGCGTCGCCAGCCAGCGGCTGCCCTGAATCTGCAGCAGAGGCGGGAGAAACGTCTCGTCGATGAGCCAGGCCCCCTGCGAATCCCGCAGCAGGCGTACCACCGGACAGGTCAGGTAATCGCTGTTATCCTGATGGGCGAAACGGAGGGACAGCTCCGGCTGCATGACGGCAATCTGCCGGGTATCATCCCCGAACTGGTTGCGGACATCGCGCCAGCGCTGCCGGAAGCGCACCGGCCTGTCGGCCACATCGTCAGGCTTCAGGCAGTTGCCGCCATTGGCCTTCATCAGAGGCAGCGCCAGCATCACCACTCCCGTGCGGGATTCGCCCTCCAGCGACAAAGCCGGCGGCAGCGCATCGGCATTGTCCGTATCAATCATCGTGCCATCCTGGAACCGGACCTGCAGCCTGTGAGCCTGCAGGCGGCCCAGTTTGAGCATCTCTGGTTCGAAGGTCGCCTCAACCACTCCCCAGGGGTGGTTGAGGCCCATCCGGGCAATCGCTTCCGCAGCCCAGGCGGCATACGCAGCCTGCTGTTGAAAATGCTGGGGCGACACCATAATGCCCCGGCCCCATAACGGACGTTCGGTTTTCATCATCGTCCGACCCTACGCCTTCGCCTTCGGCATCTGGCTGACCAGCGACAGATTGACGTCCAGCCCCTCGACCTGGAAATGCGGCACGGCGTACAGCTTCACGCGGAAGAAGCCCGGGTTGTCCTCGATATCTT